>CAIUGQ010000476.1 GCA_903898725.1 uncultured Burkholderiales bacterium
AGCGTCATGGTCGCCACCCCGTCCGTGCCGGAGCCGGTTCCGGTGACGGTGCTCACCGTCTTCCTCGGCAGCGGCAAGTCCACGCTGCTCAACGGGCTGCTGCGCCAGGCGGGGCTGTCCGACACCGCGGTGCTGATCAACGAGTTCGGCGAGGTCGGGCTCGACCACCTGCTGGTCGAGCGCCTCGACGAGCGCACGGTGCTGCTGGCGTCGGGCTGCATCTGCTGCACGATCCGCACCGACCTGGCGCACGCGCTGGCCTCGCTGCTGCTGCGCCGTGACCGGGGCGAGCTGCCGCCGTTCTCGCGGGTGCTGGTCGAGACCACCGGCCTCGCCGATCCGGCGCCCATCCTGCACACGCTGCTGGCCGACCCGATGCTCGCGGCCCGTTTCAGGCTGCAGGGCGTGGTGACCACCGTCGATGCGGTGCACGGCGGCTCGCAGCTCTCGAAGCAGTTCGAGTCGGTCAAGCAGGCCGCGGTCGCCGACCTGCTGGTGATCACCAAGGCCGATCTGGCCGGGCCGCAGGCGCTCGAGCGGCTCGAGCGCAAGCTCGGCCGCCTGAACCCCGGGGCGGCGAGGGCCCGCGCCGTCGGGGGCGATCTCGACGCCGACGTGGTCCTCGGGCTGGGCCTGTATGATCCTGCCTCCCGCGGCGCCGACGTCCGCCGCTGGCTGCGCGACGAGTCGCTGCGGCCGGCGCCCGTCGACGGCCCGGGCGATGACGACCCTGACCGCTCGCGGCACGGCGACGCGATCCGCAGCTTCGTGCTGACCTTCGATGCGCCCCTGCAGCGCGACGGCCTGGACGAGGCCTTCGGGATGCTCGTCGGCGTGGCCGGCGATGCGCTCCTGAGGGTCAAGGGCGTCGTCGACATGGAAGACGACGGGCCGTGCGCGATCCACGCCGTGCAGCACCAGGTCTATCCGACGGTGCGGCTCGGGCGCTGGCCCGCGCACTGGGACGGCGGCGGCGAGGTCCCGGGCTCGCGGCGCAGCCGGATCGTGTTCATCGTGCGCCAGCCGCTGACGCGCGAGTATGTTTCCTCGGCATTCGAGCACTTCGCGCGGGCACCGCTCGCGCAGGACTGATCAGGGCACACGCCATGGCACAACCGCAGGTTCCGGTCACCATCCTCACCGGCTTTCTCGGCAGCGGAAAGACCACGCTGCTCAACCGCATCCTCACCGAGCAGCACGGCCACAAGATCGCCGTGATCGAGAACGAGTTCGGCGAGGAGGGCATCGACAACGACCTGCTGCTGCAGAGCCGCGACGAGCAGATCGTCGAGATGAACAATGGCTGCATCTGCTGCACGGTGCGCGGCGACCTGGTGCGCATCCTCGGCGACCTGAAGGACCGACGCGAGTCGGGCGAGTCGAAGTTCGACCGCGTGATCATCGAGACCACGGGCCTCGCCGACCCGGGTCCGGTCGCGCAGACCTTCTTCATCGACGACGACATCGCCGAGTACTACCTGCTCGACGCGGTGATCACCGTCGTCGACGCCAAGCACGGTGGCCAGACGCTCGACGAGCACAAGGAGGCGGCCGAGCAGGTGGGCTTCGCCGACCGCATCCTGATGTCGAAGGTCGACCTGGTGTCGGAGACCGAGCAGGGCGCGCTTCGCGATCGCCTCAAGCGCATCAACCCGCGCGCCCCGATCAAGCCGGTGCACTTCGGCGAAGTGCCCGTCGGCGAGGTGCTCGACATCCGCGGCTTCAACCTGAATGCCGTGCTCGAGATCACGCCCGACTTCCTCACGAGCGACGAGCACGAGCACGACGACGCCGTCACCTCGTTCGTCTACAAGTCCGACAAGCCGTTCGACGCCACCAAGCTGGAGGACTTCCTCGGCGGTCTGGTGCAAGTTTACGGACCGGACATGTTGCGGTATAAAGGCGTCCTTTTCGTGAAGGGCTCCGACCGCCAGATGGTGTTCCAGGGGGTCCACATGATGATGGGCGCCGATCTCGGGCGCCGTTGGCAGCCTGGCGAAAAGCCGACGAGCAAGATGGTGTTCATCGGACGGAAACTTCCGAAGGACATGTTCATCCAGGGTTTGCAACAGTGCCTGGCCTGACGGCGCGCCCCCGCGCCGAGCGCCTCACCTAGGACAAGAACATGGCAGTGACCAAGACTCCCAAGCTGGTGACCGAGGCCGAACTGCTCGCGATGCCGGAGTCGGCCTACATGAACGACGCGCAGATGGCGTTCTTCCGGGCCACTCTGCAGCAGATGGAACGCGACCTCCTTGCGAATGCCGGCGAGACCACCGAGCACCTGCGCGAGACGGTGATCGTCCCCGATCCGGCGGACCGCGCCACGATCGAGGAGGAGCACGCCCTGGAGCTGCGCACCCGCGATCGCGAGCGCAAGCTCCTCAAGAAGATCCACCAGTCGCTGTCCCGGATCGATTCCGGCGACTACGGCTGGTGCGAGGAGACCGGCGACCCGATCGGCATCCCGCGCCTGCTCGCGCGGCCGACGGCGACCCTGTCGCTCGAGGCACAGCAGCGGCGCGAGCTGCGTCAGAAGCTGTACGGCGACTGAGCGGGCCGTGAGGCCGGTGCGGTCGGCGGCCGGCACGGACCGGTTCGCGATGAAGGCGGGGCTTCCCGCCTTTTTCGTTTTCTGCGGCGCGCGGGCCCGATGACGACCGACCAAGCGGTCGCGGCGGCCGGCGTGTCGATCGACGCGCTGCGCGTGATGCGCGGCGGGCGGACGGTGCTCGAGGTCGATTCGCTGCGTGTCCCTGCCGCGGCGCAGGGCGCCATTCTCGGGCCCTCGGGCTGCGGCAAGACGACGCTGCTCGCCGTGCTTGCCGGGCTGCTGGCCCCGCAGGCCGGGCAGGTGCGGATCGCGGGCACCGCGCTCGCCGACGTGGCCGCGCTCGGCAACGCCGCGCTGGACCGCTTCCGCGCCCGCCAGGTCGGGCTCGTGCCGCAGCAGCCGATGCTGTTCGGCGTGCTCGGCGTGCTCGACAACCTGCTTGCCGCACGGCATTTCGCCGGTCTGCCCCCCGAGCGCGAGGCGGCGCTCGCGCTGCTCGATCGGCTCGGGCTCGCGGGCCTGGAGCGGCGCCGGCCCCGCGAGCTCTCGCGCGGCCAGCAGCAGCGCGTCGCCCTGGCCCGCGCGCTGGTCAACCGGCCCGCGCTGATCCTCGCCGACGAGCCGACCGCGAACCTCGATGACGCGAACGCCGCGCAGGCGCTCGACGTGCTGTCCGCACGCGCGGCCGAGGCCGGTGCGACGCTGCTGATCGCGACCCACGATGCGCGGGTGCGCGAACGCTTCGAGACCGTGCTCGCGCTGCCGGCGCGTGCGCCCGCGGGTGCGCCGCCATGAGCACCGCGCGCCTGCTGTGGGCCTATCTCAGCGCCCGGCCGCTGACCACGCTGCTCACCGTGCTGCTGGTGGCGCTGGGCGTGGCGACGACGACGATCGTCACGCTCGTGACGAACCAGGCCGAGGACCGGCTCGCGCGCGACGCGGCAGGGATCGATCTCGTCGTCGGTGCGAAGGGCTCGCCGCTGCAGCTGGTGCTGGCGGGCGTCTATCACCTCGACGTGCCGCCGGGCAACGTGCCGTTCGCGGCGCTCGCCGAGCTGCGGGCCAACCGGCTGGTCGCGGCCGCCATCCCGCTGTCGCTCGGCGACAGCTTCCGCGGCTTTCGCATCGTCGGCACCGAGCCTGCGCTGCTCGAGCTGTACGGCGCGCGGCTCGCGCTCGGCGAGCGGTTCGCCGCGCCGATGCAGGCGGTGGTCGGCGCGCGCGTCGCGGCGGAGACCGGGCTCGCGCCCGGGGCGCGCTTCGTCGGTTCGCACGGCCTCGCCCCCGGCGGCCCCGAGCATGGCGACGATCCGTTCACCGTGGTCGGCGTGCTCGCGCCCACCGGCGGGGTGCTCGATCGGCTGGTGCTCACGCCGCTGGAGTCGGTGTGGCTCACGCACGAGGGCGAGCCCGCCGACGAGGACGAGCGCCGCATCCTCGAGGCCGAGCGCGAGATCACGCTCGCGCTCGTGCGCTATGCGTCGCCCCTGGCCGCCGCGACGCTGCCGCGCGCGATCAACGCATCGGGGCGGCTGCAGGCCGCGTCGCCGGCCTTCGAGTCGGCGCGGCTCTTCCGGCTGGCAGGCGTGGGGCTCGACGGGCTGCGTGCCTTCGGCGTGCTGCTGCTCGTGACCGCTGCGCTGTCGGTGTTCGTCGCGCTGTTCCAGGCCCTGTCTGACCGCCGTCGCGAGCTCGCGCTGATGCGCCTGCTCGGCGCCTCGCCGGCGCGTCTGTTCGGGCTGCTGCTCGGCGAGGGTCTGGTTCTGACCGCGATCGGCGTCGTCGTCGGCATGGCGGTCGGACACGGCGCGGTCGAGGCCGCCGGCCGTCTCCTCGCCGGTCACGGGGAATGGACGCTGACCGGTGTGGACTTCGATACGATCGAGCTGGCGTATGCGGCGGGCGCGATGG
>CAIUGQ010000477.1 GCA_903898725.1 uncultured Burkholderiales bacterium
GCTTCGAGGAGAACACGCTGCAGACCGGCACCTTCGCGGTGCTCGACGGGGTCCGCGGCTGGACCGGCCGCTTCGCGGTCGAGGTGTGGCGTTCGCTCTTCGGCGCCCGGGGCGCCGACGGCGACTCCTGGATCGAGCTCGACGTGGCGGGCAAGCCCAACAAGTACGACGCGATTTCGCAGACCGTCACCACCCGGCCGGGCGAGCCGCTGGTGCTGCGCTTCGCCTACTCGCCGCGACCGGGCGTCTCGGCGTACTCGAACGCCTTCATCGTCCGCTGGAACGGCCGCGAGATCGCCAGCTACAGCCCCGAGGGCGCGGGGCTGTCGACCCCGCGTTGGCAGGAGGTCACGCTGCAGGTCGTCGGCACCGGTCAGGACACGCTGACCTTCTCGGAGTCGGGCGAGAACGACGGGCTGGGGACGCTGCTGGACCGCGTGCAGCTCCACAGGCCCTGAGCGTCGAGGGCGCCGCCCGGTTCGGCGTGCCGGGGCCCCCTCGCGTCCGGCGCCCGACGCGGCGGCGCCCGCTCACCCGAGCGGGCCCGAACCGAAGACCGGCACCTCGAAGGCGATCTCGCGAAGCTCGCCTTCGTCGGCACGGCGGATGCGCAGACTCCAGCGGTAGTGGCGCGTGACGCGCGAGCTGCCGTCCGAGCCGCCTCCGGAGACGACGGTCCCCGTCGCCGGCAGTGCCGGCGGGATGTCGAAGCGCACCCGGATGCGGGCGTCCCGAGACGATCCGCTCCGATCCTCGACCGTCGCGAGCCGCGCGTCCTCGAAGACCGTGGACGTGCTGCTGTCCGAGCGACGGCGGGCGTTTTGCGTGTCGGTGAGCACGCTGACGGCATCGTCGGTATTGCCCGAACCGACCGCGGCGCTCTGCGTGAGGACACACCGCAGCGTGACGCGAACGCCCGTGCCTGGATCGAACGCCTCCGGGATCGTCGCGATCGCGGCGAACTGGCCGCCGATCCGCCCGGGCAGGGTCTGGAGTTCGAGCTCGGCGCGGTGGCGACGCCGGTTGACCCACTGCAGTCCGGCGAAGAGCCCGAGGAAGGCTGCCAGGACACCGAGGAACGCATACACCGCGCCCGCGTTCTTGAGCGAAGCGAGATGGACCCCGAGCGGGACCACGACGAACGCGTACAGCACCGTCGCGATCACCAGGGCCGCAACCGGCGCCCGGTTCGACAGCCGAATCCGCCCTGCCGCCCAGTCCGAGCGCCAGCGCCACGGCTGATCGGGCCACGCCGCCATCGCACGGCGCAGGCGGTACGCGGACACCAGGTAGGCGAGCAGACCGAGACACACGAGTCCGCCCACCAGCATCGGACCCAGGGCGGAGGCCACGAGCCGGCCGAGCTCGCCAGCCCGCCACGGCCCATCGCCGAGGGCCGCAGAGACGGCGCGGATCAGCTCCGGCACGTGCAGTGTGCCGACCCGGATCGCGACCAGCGCCACCAGCAGGGCGACACCGACGATCGCGAGTTCGAGGATCCTGGCCATGGGCTCGCTCGGTTCAGAGGGCTCGAAACGGGGCTCGAAACGGGGCTCGAAACGGGGCGCAGCGGGGGCGAAGCGGGATCGTAGCGCGAGACGCGGCACAAGGCACCGCTGGCAGCCTCGGCGGGTCGGGGTGCAGTCGGTGCCGCGCCCGGCGGCGCGTTTTGAACGCAGTGTCATGGACTTGTCATCGAACCCCGGCTACAACATCGGCCTTTCCCGAACTGCCAGGACTCGCGCCATGCCGAAGGACTTCACCACGATGGAAGACAGCAACCGGTCTTCCAACCCCAGCATCCACGAGATCAGCGATCCGGCGCGGCGCGTCGTGCTCCGGGGCGGCGTGGTCACGGCGATGCTCCCGTTCCTGTCGTCGCTGGCGGGCTGCGCCGGCCTGCCGGGCCTGCCCGCGGGAAGCGCCCGGCCCGGGTTCAAGAGCGTGCCGGTCACGCGCGCCGACGGCTTCTTCGTCGCCGAGGGCTACTCCGCCGTCCCGGCCTTCATGTGGGGCGAGCCGGTGGGGGTGCCCGGCAACATGCCGGCCTTCAGGCCCGACGGCTCCAACACCGCCGCCGACCAGGACGTGCAGATCGGCATGCACCACGACGGCATGCACTACTTCCCGCTCGACGGCAGCCGCCGCGGTCTGCTCGTGATGAACCACGAGTACACCGACGACGGCCTGCTGCATGTCGACGGCATGGCGACCTGGAACGCCGAGAAGGTCAGGAAGAGCATCGCGGGCCATGGCGTGAGCGTGCTCGAGGTCGAGCAGCGCGACGGCAGCTGGCAAGCGGTGCGCCCGTCGAAGTACGCGCGCCGCATCACCGCCGCCACGCCGATGGCGTTCGGCGGCCCGGCCGCCGGCCACGGCCTGGTGCGCACCGCCGCCGACCCCGAGGGGCGACGCCCGCTGGGCACGCTGAACAACTGCGCCCACGGCTACACGCCCTGGGGCACTTACCTCACCTGTGAAGAGAACTTCATCTTCTACTTCAACGGGCCCGAGAAGCCCGACGCCCACGGCGCGCGCTGGGGGCTGCGCCGCAACGGACGCGGCTACCGCTGGCACGAGCACGAGGAGCGCTTCGACGCCGTGCGCCATCCGAACGAGCCGAACCGCTTCGGCTGGGTCGTCGAGATCGACCCCAACGATCCGACGATGACGCCGATCAAGCGCACCGCGCTCGGGCGCGCCGCGCACGAAGGCGCGACGGTGACCACGACCAAGGACGGACGCGCGGTCGTGTACATGGGCGAGGACGCGCAGTTCGAGTACATCTACAAGTTCGTGAGCCGCGACCGCATCCAGCCCGGCGGCTTCAAGGCCAACCGGGAGCTGCTCGACCACGGCACGCTGTACGTGGCCCGCTTCGACGGCGGCGGCACGGGTCAGTGGATGGAGGTGCGTCACGGCAGCCGGGGACTGACCGCCGCCAACGGCTTCGCCGACCAGGGCGAGGTGCTGGTGAAGTCCCGGCAGGCGAGCGACCTGCTCGGCGCGACGAAGCTGGACCGCCCCGAGTGGATCGCGATCGATCCGGCCAACGGCGAGGTCTACTGCACGCTCACCAACAACACGCGCCGGGGCGCGAGCGGCCAGCCGGCGGTGGACGGCGCCAACCCGCGTGCCAACAACAGCATGGGTCACATCATCCGCTGGAAGGAGCGCGGCGACTTCGACGCGGACACCTTCACCTGGAACCACTTCGTGCTGGCCGGCGACCCGGCCAACCCCCGCGAAGAGGCGAAGGGCAACATCAAGGGCGACGCCTACGGCAGCCCCGACGGCCTGTGGTTCGACAGCCGCGGCCTGCTGTGGATCCAGACCGACGCGCATGCGACGAACATGTACAAGGGCGACTACGCCGGGGTCGGCAGCAACATGATGCTGGCGGCCGACCCGAAGACCGGCGAGACGCGGCGCTTCCTGGTGGGGCCGGTCAACTGCGAGATCACCGGCGTGGTCTGCACGCCGGACATGAAGACGATGTTCGTCAACGTCCAGCATCCGGGCGAGAGCCCGACCGACCGCAGCGACCCGGCCGATCCGACGAAGTTCTCGACCTGGCCCAGCGGCATCAAGGGACAGCGGCCCCGCAGCGCGACGGTGGTCATCCGCAAGAACGACGGCGGGATCATCGGGACCTGAGTTCGCGGGCGGTGCGCGGGCCCGGAGCACCGGCGCACCGCCCGTGAGCGCGTCTTTCGCTCGACATCTCCCGGGCGAGCGCTGATGATCGGGGCCTCCCCACCCCTTCCGCGCAGGCGAGCCGCAAGGCCCTGCGCGTCATGCCATGAACGCTGCCCGATGATCACCATCTATCGCCAGGTCGGCATCGCCGTGGCGGCGTGTCTGACGTTCGTCGCCCCCGCCTCGGCCCAGCCCGCCGGGGGCTGCGTGATCCAGCGGATCGAAGGCACGGTGACGGTCTCGGCGGGCGGCGCCTCGCCAATGGCCGCGCAGACCGGTCAGACCCTCGCTGCCAGCGACACGGTGCGGACGCTGCCGGCCTCGCGCGTCAGCCTGGGCTGCGCCGGGAGCCTCAAGGTGGTCGTCGGTCCCGACAGCGCCGTCACCGTCGAGGGCGTGCTCGCCGGCGGGTCGCAACCGTTCGGGCTGCGGCTGCTCGAGGGCATCGCGGGCTTCCTCTTCAAGGGCAGCGGCGGCGTGCAGGTCCGGACGCCTTCGGCCGTGGCTGCGGTCCGGTCCACGGAATGGGCGATGCGCTGGGCGAACGGGGTCAGCGAGGTCTTCACCCGCGAGGGGACCGTCACCGTCTCGGCCGACGGGGGCACGGCGAACCTCGGCCCCGGCGATGGCATCGACGTGTCGGACACCGGTGTACTCAAGCCGGTGGCCCAGTGGAGACCGCCGCGCATCGCCCGCTTCGGCGAGCTGCTCGGCGCCGACTGGTGACACCCGGGCGCCGCCTCCGGCTGGAGCGCCTGAGCGTTCTGGCCGGGGTCGTGCTGGGTGCGCTGCTGCTGGGCCTGTGGCACCCGGGCGAACGCGGCGACTTCTGGCAGGGCATCGAAGGGCGTCTCCTGGACGCGAGGTTCCTGGTGCGCGGACCGCTGCCTGCGCCGCAGCAGGTGGCGATCGTCGCGTTCGACGATGCCGCGATCGAGCGTCCGGCCAGCTTCCCGCCCTCCCGCAGCACGCTGAGCGCGGTGGTGTCCGACGCGTGGCAGGCCGGTGCCCGGGTGCTCGCCCTGGATTTCCTGCTGGTCGATGCGCGACCCGACGACCCGGTGCTGGCCGCCGCGCTGGCCCGGGGGACGGCCATCCTGGGCGTGGCCGAGGCCGCATCGGGTGCCTCCCAGGGGGTCCTGCGGCCGCGCGGCGGCCCGAGCCTGGTCACGGGGCCCGAGCCGCAGTCGCCGCTCCCCGCGCTCGGGCCCGGCCCCGTGCTTCAGGCGGCTGCGGACCTCGCGCATGTGACGGTGGCGCATGGGCCCGACGGCCTCCTGCGCCGCCTGCGTCCGGTCCTGGCGGTGTCGGCCTCGCAGGGCGTCGTGCAGCTGCCCGGGCTGGCGGTGGCCGCAGTGTCGGCACAGGCCGGGCCGACCCGGGTGTCGACCCATGCCGACGGCGTGGGCGGGCGCCTGGAGATCGGGCCGATCACCGTCCCGCTGGACCTGCGCGGCACGGTGCCCCTGGACTACTACGGCCCGGCGGGCTCGATCCGGACCTATTCCGCCGCGTCGGTGACGCAGGCGGACCTGCGCGGGAAGATCGTCTTCATGGGTGCGACGGCCACCGGCTTCGGCGACCGCCATGCGACACCGTTCGACCCGACGATGCCGGGTGTCGAGGTGCATGCGACCTTCGCCGCCAACCTGCTGACGGGGCGTCTGCTGCGCCGGGACGCGGCGGCATGGGGGGCCAGTGTCCTGCTGGGCCTGCTGGCCGCGGTCGCCGGGTGCGCCGCCGCCGGACTGAGCAGCACGCTGGCGGCCACGGCGGCCACCGCCGTCGCGGCGCTGGCGATGGCGGCGTCGCTGCAGGTCGCGTTCTCGGCGGGCTGGTGGCTCGACGCGACGACGGTGTCGATGTGCCTAGTGCTCGGTGCGGGGGCGAGTGCCGCCGCCCAGCGCTTCCAGCAGCGACGTCGTGCCACCAACCTCGCCCGGTACCAGTCACCGGCGCTGGTGGAGACCCTCGCGACCGACGCCGACGCGCTGCGGGATCGGCCGCCGCAGCCTGCGGTCGTGGTGTTCGTCGATGTCGTCGGGTTCACGCCCCACGCCGAGCGCGCGGGCCCGGAGCGCACCTATGCCTTCCTGGCCGCGTTCACGCGACAGGTGGAGCAGGCCGCGGACCGCTGCGGCGGCATGATCGCGGACTTCGCGGGCGACGGGGCGCTGATCGTCTTCGGCGTGCCCGAGCCCGGCGCGGACGATGTCGAACGGGCCCTGCGGTTCATCGAGCAGCTCGATGCGGCAGTGCTCGAGGCGCCGGACTGGCCGGGCCTCGGCCTGCGGTTCAGCGCGCACGCGGGGCCGGTGCAGCTGGGGGTGCTGGGCGGCGACCACCATCGCCGCGTCGCCGTCAGCGGCGACGTGGTGAACACCGCCAGCCGACTGCAGGAAAGCGCGCGCGCCAGCAATGCCTCGCTCGCGCTGTCGGGCGCGTTCGTCGCCGCCGCGCCGAACGCTCGGCGCTGGGCCGAACAGCGAGGCCTCGCGAAACTGGCGCCGCAGCAGCTGCGCGGCCGAGCCACGCTCGAGGAGGTCTGGGTCGGCGTGCTCGGGCGATCGGGACCGGCCGAGACACGCTGAGCGGTTCGGCGTCGGGCGGGGACGAGGCGCCGGTGACGCGCCCCGCGCGCGTCACCGCAGCTTGAACACCGCCACAGCGTGCACCAGCCGCTCGGCCTGACCCTTCAGGCTCTCCGCGGAGGCGGCGCTCTCCTCGACCAGCGCGGCGTTCTGCTGCGTGGCCTGGTCCATCAGGCCGACCGCCTCGCCCACCTGCTGCACGCCGGTGCTCTGCTCGACGCTGGCGGTGCTGATCTCGGCCACGATGTCGGCCACCTGCTGGATCGAGCCGACGATCTCGGTCATGGTGTGGCCGGCCTGATCGACGAGCTCGGTGCCCTGCCCGACCTGCTCGACGCTGCGGCCGATCAGCGTCTTGATCTCCTTGGCCGCATCGGCGCTGCGCTGCGCGAGGGTGCGCACCTCCGAGGCCACGACCGCGAAGCCGCGGCCCTGTTCGCCGGCGCGCGCCGCCTCGACCGCGGCATTGAGCGCCAGGATGTTGGTCTGGAACGCGATGCCGTCGATGACGCTGATGATGTCGCCGATCTTGCGGCTGCTGTCGTTGATGCCCTGCATGGTGGTCACCACCTTGCCGACGACCTCGCCGCCGCGCGCCGCCACGCTCGAGGCGCCCTGCGCGAGCTGGTTCGCCTGCACCGAGCTCTCGGTGTTGTTGCGCACCGTGGTGCCCAACTCCTCCATCGTCGCCGCCGTCTGCTGCAGGGCGCTGGCCTGCTGCTCGGTACGACGCGACAGGTCCTGGTTGCCCTGCGCGATCTCGGCGCTCGCCGTGGCGAGGCTCTCCGAGTTCTCGCGCACCTCGGACACGACCTTGGCGAGGCTGTCGCGCATGCGGGCCAGCGCCGCCATCAGGCTCGAGGTGTCGCCCTCGCGCAGCACGACCCGCACGGTGAGGTCGCCGCGGGCCACGGCGTCGACCGTCTCGGCGGCCACGCTCGGCTCGGCACCGAGCTGGCGGAAGACGCTGCGCGCCAGCAGCGCGCCGAGCACGATGGTCAGCACGACGAGCGCCAGGCCCCCGAAGGTCAGCGTGTAGTTGGTGGTCGAGACCGTCGAGGCGAGCGCGGCCCCGCGCTGGATCAGCAGCTCGCGCTCCTGCCCCGCGAACTCGGCGACGCCGGCGCGGAACGCATCCATCGCCGCCTTGTCCTTGCCGGCGCTGAATTCGGTCAGCAGCGCCTCCATCGTCACCTTGCCCGCCGTGGCGTCGCGGCGCATCGCGACCAGCGCGTCGGCCACGCCCATGAACTGCTTGTGGTTGAGCATCAGTCCATCGAGGCGACCCTGCTGCGCCGGGTTGTCCGAGGTCAGCGTCCGGGCCTGCTTGAACGCGTCGGCGAAGGCCGTCTGACCCGCCTTGAAGGGCTCGAGGAAGGCCTCGCTGCCGCCGGCCACGAAGCCGCGCAGGCCGGTCTCGATGTTCACCATGTTGAGCAGCATCGCGTCGGCCTCGGCCAGCACCTTGTAGGTGTGCGTGTTCCAGCCGACCGTGTCGCGCAGCTTGCCGGTGTTGAACAGCGCCACGCCGATCAGTGCGTTCGCCAGCAACAGGATGCCGACGAAGGTCATCGTCAGCCGCCGCTTCAGTGTCCAGTGCCCGTCCATCGAATCTCTCCGCGAGAAGTGGGTCTAAGTGATTCCACGGAGACCGCCCCGCTTCGTCAGTGCGCGCAGCATGCGCGTCGCGGCGAGGTGGGGTCTGCGGATGAGCGGGGACGCGCTTCGGCAGTTCAGCGCACCGAGGACAGCACGAGCGGCAGCGTCGGACGCAGGTCGAGGTCCGCGGTCGACCTGCCCTCCAGGCCCAGCGTCAGCGTGTAGGCCTCGGCCTCGTGAAGGGACAGCAGGCCCGCCGACTGCAGCGCCATCGAAGCGGCGCTCGGCATGATCCCGGCCGGCAGGCCGACCGAGACCGAGCGCAGACGCCGCAGGCCGTTCGCATGGTCCCTGGGCTGCGTCGACGACGAGGCGAGCGGATGCGGCCATGCGAGGTACAGCAGCTCGGGCTCCTCGAGGTGCGTGCCCTCCGCGAACAGGATCGCCTTGTCGGGCGGCAGGTAGCTCGGACGGTAGGGCCGTGTGGCGAACGGGGGCGCGCCGACGCGGTCGCCGGCGGGGCCGAAGGCGATGCCGAACGGGCATGCACCGGTGCGTCGCCCCGACCATCGCGGCCACAGCCGGGTCGTCGCGGCCGGGTCCGATCGGGCCTCCTCGGGGTCGGCGACCCAGAGCAGCTCGAGGAAGCCGCCGTCGAAGAAGAAGCGGCGGTTCGCGGTCCCCTGCCCGGGATGGAC
>CAIUGQ010000478.1 GCA_903898725.1 uncultured Burkholderiales bacterium
CGGTGGCGCTCGACGAGCTTGAGCAGCGACGCGTCCTCGCCCTCGCCGCGCAGGGCCTCGCGGGCCCGGGGCGAGTCGCCGAGGACCATCGGCAGCCACTCCTCGGGCGCGACGATCTCTGGGCAGCATGACAACGCGGCGAAGAAGCCGTCGAGTTCCTCGACCGCCATGGAGTCGTCGGGGTCGATCGCGGCGAGACGCGTCTCGAGCGTCTCGATCTCGGCGTCTGTCAGGGGCCGATCCTGGCTGGGGGCATTCATCCCGCGTATCGTACAGGCCCGTCGAGGAGGAGCGTTCCGATGTCCAACGAGAAGATGCCCGCCGTGATCGGCGGAGACCCCGCGCGCGCGGCCGGCCGGCTCGCCGGCAAGCGGGCGATCGTCACCGGCGCGGGCAGCGGCATCGGCCGCGCCTCGGCTCGGCTGTTCGCCGCCGAAGGGGCCGCCGTGCTGGTCGTCGACCGCAGCGCCGAGGCGGTCGAGCAGACCGCCGCCCTGATCCGCGCCGACGGCGGCGTCGCGATCGCCCAGGTCGCCGATGCGGGCAGCGATGCCGACGTGCAGGCCTTCGTGCAGCGGGCCGTGCGCGAGCTCGGCGGCCTGGAGGTGCTCTACGCGAACGCCGGCGTGAGCGGCGGCGACGTGCCGCTGCAGGAACAGACCGTCGCGCTCTGGGAAGAGGTGCTGCGCGTGAACCTGATCGGACCGTTCCTCGCGGTCAAGCACGCCGGCGCGCACATGGTGGCGCAGGGACGCGGCTCGATCGTCTGCACGGCATCGGTCGCCGGGCTGCGCGCCAACGCCGGCGGCAACCCCTACAGCGCGAGCAAGGCCGGGGTGGTCAGCCTGGTGCAGACCACGGCCAACTCGTTCTGGGGGACCGGCGTGCGCATCAACGCGATCTGCCCGGGCCTGATCGAGACCGGCATGACCCGGCCGATCTTCGACCATGCCCGCGCGGCCGGGCACGAGGACAAGCTCGGCCAGATCAATCCGCTGCAGCGCTACGGGCTGCCGCAGGAGATCGCCGCCGCCGCGCTGTTCCTCGCGAGCGACGAGGCCTCGTACGTCAACGGCCAGGCGCTGCCGGTCGACGGTGGCCTGAGCAGCACGCTGCCCTTCAAGCGCCGGGTGCGCTGACAAGGGGTCGGAACCCCCCGAACGGGGGCCTCGGCGCGAACGTGTCGAGGCCCGACACGTTCGGGTGAGTCGCGCGACATCGGTCACGACATGGGCAGCCCGCCCATGCGAAGCTTGTTTCGTGAACCCGAGCCTCGCCCCCTCCCCGCCCCGTGTCGTGACCGCCGCGCCACGTGTCGAGGTCGGGTGCGACCTCGCTCACACCCGCGACTTCGACGACGCGCCGGCATCGCGGATCGCCCTGCGGCTGTCGGCGCACATCGATGCCGAGGCGCTGTGCGAGCAGCTCGCCGTCCTCTGGCGCGACGCCCTGCGGCGGCCCCGCGGCGGCTCGGGCGTGGAGCTCTCGATCGTCGAGATCTGCGGCCGCAGCCGCGGCGACCGCGAGCGCGATGCGATCCGGCTGCTGCGCACCGAGACCGCACCGACCGCCTGTGCGCTGCGCGCGACCCTGGTGAGCCTCGACCCCGGCGAACACCTGCTGATGCTCGCCGCGGCCGCCCATCCGGGCGCCGTCGCACCGCTCGCCGCGCTTGTCGCCGAGCTCGGCCGGCAGTACCCCACCCAGTCGCTCTCGCTGCGCTGACGGCTCGTGCACGCGCGGCGGACCGCGCGCGCCGCACCGGCGCGCGACGCCGGCCCTGCTGACGGGCCGCTCAGGCGCCTTCGTCGAGCCGCGTGCCGCGCCACCACACCGGCGTGACGTTGACGCCGTCGCCGCCGGTGACGCTGCCGATCCAGACCTGCCCGTCCTGCACCGTGCACGACAGCTTCATCGAGCGGGCCGCGAGCCGACCGAGCGCCACCGTCGCCTCGGGGTCCACCGCAACCACCGACAGGTTCTCGAAACGCTCGAGCACCGCCTGCTGCTGGCGCCACCAGACCTCGGCACGGTGACCGCCGTAGGCGAGCACCACCACCCGGTCGGCACGGCCGCAGGCCTTCTTGACCCACTTGTCGTCCGGCAGGCCGACCTCGATCCACAGCCGGATCAGGCCGGTGTCGTCGCGCAGCACCACGTCCGGCTCCTCCTCGGCCGAGAGGCCGCGGCCGAAGGCCAGCGCGTCGTCGGCGAAGAGCGCGTACGCGAGCAGCCGCAGCATCATCCGCTCCTCGGTCTCGGAGGGATGCAGCGCGACCGTCAGCGCGTGATCGGCGTACCGGCCGCGATCCATGTCGGCGATCGTCAGCTCGGCCTTGTAGATGGTGGAACGCAGGGCCATGGGTCGCGATTGTAGGCGCGCCCGGTGCCGCGACGATCCGTGGCACGATGCCCGGCTGCGCGACGCGCGCCCGCTGCGGGCCGCGCGCGGCCACGGAGACGAGCGATGAAGGCAGCCTGGTACGAACGCAAGGGACCCGCCCGCGAGGTGCTGCAGGTCGGCGAGCGCCCCACCCCCGAGCCCGCAGCGGGCGAGGTGCGCGTGCGTATCCACCGTTCGGCGGTGAACCCGTCCGACACCAAGAACCGGGGCGGCGCGCGCGGCAACGTCACGATGCCGTTCCCGTTCATCGTGCCGCATCAGGACGGCGCGGGCGTGATCGATGCGGTCGGCGCGGGGGTCGATGCGGCCCGCGTCGGCGAACGCGTCTGGGTCTACGAGGCGACCCAGGGCCGCTTCCAGGGCACGGCCGCGCAGTGGTCGGTGGTGCCCGCGCACAAGGCGGTGCGCCTGCCCGACGGCGCGAGCTTCGACGCCGGTGCCTGCATGGGCATCCCGGCGATGACCGCGCACCGCTGCGTGATGGCCGACGGCCCGGTCGCCGGCAAGACCGTGCTGGTGCAGGGTGGCGCGGGCGCGGTCGGCTACTACGCGGTTCAGATCGCGCGGCTCGAGGGCGCCCGCGTGATCGCGACCGTGAGCCGGCCCGAGCAGGCGGAGCGCGCCCGCGAGGCCGGCGCCCACGAGGTGATCGACCGCCGCACGGAGGATGTCGCCGCCCGCGTGCGGGCGATCACCGGCGCCGACGCCGGCCTGGACCGCGTGATCGAGGTCGCGTTCGGCGCGAACCTCGCCACCGACATCGCGCTGCTCAAGGCCGGCGGCGTGATCGCCTCCTATGCGTCCGACGCGGTGCCCGAGCCGACGCTGCCGTTCTGGCCGATGCTGGCGAAGGACCTGACCGCACGCTTCGTGCTGGTCTACGCGATGTCGCGCGAGGCGCACGACGACGCGGCACGCTGGATCACCGATGCGCTCGCACGCGATGCGCTGAAGCACCAGGTGTTCCGCACCTTCGCGCTCGACGACATCGTCGCCGCGCACGAAGCCACCGAGGCGATGGCCAACGTCGGGAAGGTGCTGGTCGCGATCGAGTGAGCGGTTCCGCGGGTCAGCGGTTCTGCGGTTCAGCGGTCCCGCGGTTCCGCGGGTCAGCGGTCCCGCGGTTCAGCGGGTGAGCGGGCCGGCGGTTCGGTGGTCCGCCCGGCGCCCTTCGAGCGGTAGCGCCGCGCCGAGGCCGCCAGCCGCTGCGCGATCCGCTCGCGCAGTTCGGGCGGCTCGACGACCTCGACCTGCTCGCCGTGCCGCAGGATGTCCATCTCGAGCTCCGGACTCGCCGAGTACGGCAGCCGGAGTTCCCAGCCGCCGTCGGGCAGGTCGTGCGCTTCCTGGCGCGGATGCCAGACCTCGGCCCGCACCCAGCGTGCGGCCTCGGCCGAGAACCGGAGCACCGCCCAGCTTCGCGGCCTGCCCCGGAAGATGCCGTAGCCGCTGCCCAGCACGCGGTCGACCTCGGCGAGCGAGACGTCGAGCGCGCGGCGATCGAGCAGCCGGGCCTCTTCCACCGCATCGAGCGCGAACACCCGCAGCGCCTCGGCCCGGTGGCAGAAGGCATCGAGGTACCAGGCGTTGCGCCAGTGGACGAGCCGCTGCGGCGAGACCTCTCGCCGGCCGCGCTCGTCGCGGCCGCGCGAGTGGTAGGCGATCTCCATGCGCTGGCGCCCGACCAGCGCGCTGCCCACCAGCTCGAAGAAGCGCGGCGCCACCGGCCGGTTCTGCGCGGGGATGATCCGGACCCGCTCGCGCACCACCTTCGCGCCGCCCGCGCCCTGCCCGAGCAGGCCCTCGAGGCGCTCCACCAGCGGGCCGACCTGGTCGCCGAGCAGACCCCCCGAACCGAGATCCTCGAGCATCCGGTGCATGGTCAGCAGCGCGAGGATCTCTCGGTCGCTGAACCACAGCCCCGGCAGCTCGTACTGCGGCCCGAACCCGGCGTCGGCGAGCACGTAGCCGCCCCGGTCGCGGTCGAAGACGATCGGCGCGTTGAACCGGTCGCGCAGCGCGGCGAGGTCGCGCGTGAGCGTGGCGCGCGACACCTCGAGTTCGGCCTGCAGGTCCTTGAACGCGATCGAGCCGCGCGATCGGATCAGCTGGTC
>CAIUGQ010000479.1 GCA_903898725.1 uncultured Burkholderiales bacterium
ACCAGGCGAGCATCAGCGGCGTGGCGATCTTGAGCAGTTCGGACGGCTGGATCCGGGTCACGCCGATGTCGAGCCAGCGCTGTGCGCCCTTGTTGATGACGCCGAAGATGTCGACCGCCACCAGCAGCGCGACCCCGGCGACGTACAGCGGGACCGCGAGCCTCATCAGGAATGCCGGCGGCACGATGGCCGCCACCCACATCACGCCGAACGCGACGCCGAGGTTGCGGAAGTGCCCGTAGAACCGGCCCGGATAGTCGAAGGCCGCCGAGTACATCGTCGCGACGCTGATCAGCACGACCAGCCCCATCGCGACCAGCAGCGAGCCGTCGAACACCAGCACGGACCGGCGCACCACCTCCCAGGGCGTGCGTCGCTCCATCGAGGCGGCGGAGATGCCGATCAATTGCGTGCCGCCTGTGCCGGCGTGAGCGGCTCGGGCTCGACGCTCTCGGGCACGTCGCGCATCTCGGACTCGTCGAGGTCCGGCCGGTTCGGGAACGGTGCGGGGGTGTCCTTCGGCAGCTTTCCGAGCAGGACGTAGTCGAACACCTTGCGGGCGATCGGCGCGGCGGCCTGCGCACCGAAGCCGCCGTTCTCGACGATCAGCGCGAGGGCCACCTTCGGGTCGTCGGCTGGCGCGAAGGCCATGAACAGCGAATGGTCGCGGAAGCGCTCGGCGATCTTCTTCGCGTCGTACTTCTCGCCCTGCTTGATGCCGATGACCTGCGCGGTGCCGGTCTTGCCGGCGGCGACGTACTCGGCGCCCGCGAAGGCGATGCGGCCGGTGCCGTACTTGTTCACGTCGATCATGCCCTGCTTGACCAGGGCCAGGTACTCGGGGTGCAGCGGGATCCGGTAGCTCTCCTTCGGGACGGTCAGCGACTTGCTGCCGTCGCGCGGATCGTTGACCTCCTTGACCACGTGCGGGCGCATCACCGTGCCGCCGGCCGCGAGGGTGGCGGTCGCATGCGCGAGCTGCAGGATGGTGAACGAGTTGTAGCCCTGGCCGATGCCGATCGACGGTGTCTCGCCCGGATGCCACTTCTGCTTGTAGCGCTTCATCTTCCAGGCCGACGACGGCAGGATGCCGGCCAGCTCGTTCTGGATGTCGATGCCGGTGATCTGCCCGAAGCCCCAGGGCTTCATGAAGTCGTGGATCTTGTCCACGCCCATGTCGTAGGCCGCGCTGTAGTAGTAGGTGTCCGAGGACACCACGATCGACTTGCGCAGGTCGACCGTGCCGTTGCCGCCCGGCTTGGAGTCGCGGAAGCGGTGGCCGCCGAGCAGGAAGTAGCCGGGGTCGCTGATGGTCGCGCTCGGCGTGCGCGTGCCGCTCTCGAGCACCGCCAGCGCCATGAAGGGCTTGTAGGTCGAGCCGGGCGGGTAGGTGCCGCGCAGCGGACGGTTCAGCAGCGGCTTGTCGCCGTCGTCGTTCAGCTCCTTCCAGGTGACCGGGTCGATGCCGTCGATGAACAGGTTCGGGTCGTAGGTCGGCTTGGAGACGAAGGCGAGCACGTCGCCGGTGGCCGGCTCGATGGCGACCAGCGCGCCCTTGCGATCGCCGTACCACTCCTCGACGAGCTTCTGCAGCCGGACGTCGAGCGACAGGATCAGGTTGCGCCCGGGCGTGGCCGGGTTGCGGGCCAGCGAGCGTACCGCCCGCCCGCCGGCCGACACCTCGACCTCGTCGAAGCCGGTCTCGCCGTGGAGCATCGACTCGTAGCTGAGTTCGACGCCGACCTTGCCGATGTGCGTCGAGCCGGCATAGAGCGACGCCCGGTCCGACTCGTCGATCTTCTTCTTCTCCTCGGGCGAGATGCGGCCGATGTAGCCGATCACGTGCGAGGCGGTCTCGCCGAGCGGGTAGTTGCGGAACAGCCGTGCCTTCACGTCGACGCCTTCGAACCGATAGCGGTTCGCGGCGATCTTGGCGACCTCCTCGTCGGTCAGCCGCGTCTTGAGCGGCAGCCACTCGGAGTTCTTGGTGTCGTCGTACAGGCGCTTGAAGCGGCGGCGCTCGCGCGGGCCGATCTCGATGACCTGGGCGAGTTCGTCGATGGTCTTCTCGAGGTTGGCGATCTGGCGCGGTGCGAGCTCGAGCGTGTAGGCCGACACGTTCTCGGCGAGCAGCACGCCGTTGCGGTCGTAGATCAGCCCGCGCGCCGGCGGCACCGGCACGACCGCGATCCGGTTGTCCTCGGCCTGGGCGTGGAACTCGGCGTGGCGATACACCTGCAGCCAGACGAAGCGCGCGACCAGCGCGCCGAACAGCACGAGCACGAACATGATCGCGAACACGAGCCGCCATCGCAGTCTCGCGATCTCGAGCTCGGCGTTGCGGACCTCGACCATCAGATCGGCCGGTTGTCGTCGCGATCGATCGCGCTGCGCTGCGGGGCGAGCAGCAGCACGTCGGCCAGCGGCCACAGCAGCGTCGTCGACAGGCTCTGCAGGAAGTAGCCGACGCCCGGGAACGGGCCGCCCACGGCCATGCGCACCGCGATCACCACGAGCTGCGCGAGCAGGAACAGCGGCAGCACGTGCAGCATCTGGCCGCCCAGGCGGAACCACGGCACGCGCCGGTGCATCGACATCGCGCCGTACGACAGCAGGCTGTAGGCGAGGGCGCGCTCGCCGAACAGCGCCGACGCATGCACGTCCATCAGCAGGCCGACCAGGAACGCGATGCCGATGCCGACCTTGCGCGGCTGGTGGATGTTCCAGAACACCAGCACGATCGCGAGGAAGTCGGGCACGCCATACGTGCGGCCCCAGGGCAGGATGTTGAGGACGAATCCGACCAGGATCGTGAAGGCGATGAACGAGCGGCTGGCCGGCAGCAGCAGGTATTCGGGGCGCATCTGCATGTCGCGGGTCCTCGGCTCAGTCGCGCTTGACGATGCGCTTGCCGCGCGGATCGACGCTCGCCTCGGGCGGGGCGGGCAGCGGCGGGATGCCGGTGCGGTCGACCAGCAGCACCAGCAGCATCCGGCTGCGGTCCACCCCGGCGATCGGGTCGACCAGCACGCGCGCGAAGTTGCCGGTGCGGCCGCGATCGACCGAGACGATCCGTCCCACCGGCAGGCCGGCCGGGTACAGGCTGTCGAGTCCGGAGGTGACGACCACGTCGCCCTCCTTCAGGTCGGCGTTGACCGACATGAAGCGCAGCTCCATGCGGCCCGGCTCGGCGCCGCCGAAGGCGATCGCGCGCATGCCGTTGCGCTGGACCTGCACCGGGATCGTCATGTTGCGGTCGGTGATCAGCGTGAGCTCGGCCGACAGCGGGAACACCCGGGTGATCTGCCCGACCACGCCGGTCGCATCGACGACGGGCTGGCCGTTCGCCACGCCCTGCTGCAGGCCCTTGTCGAGCACCAGCTTGCGGGTGAACGGATCACGGGTGTCGTACAGCACCTCGGCCACCACGCTGCGGACCGCGGTGCGGTCGCGCGCACCGGTCAGCTCGCGCAGCTGCCGGTTCTCCTGGGCGAGCTGCTCGACCTGCAGCAGCATGCGTGCGTTCGCCGTCTCGATGCGACGCAGCTCGGTGTTCTCGGCGCGCAGGCGGTGGACCTCGCCGAAATAGTCGGACGAGAGCGAGAACGCGTCGCGGGGCACGAGCAGGGTGCGCTGCAACGGATAGAGCACCGTGCCGATGCCCTGACGCGTCGCGTTGAGCATGCCCGTCCGCGAATCGATCACCAGCAACGCGATGCCGAGCAGCGCGAAGAAGGCGAGGCGGGCGTTGGCGGACGGGCCCTGCTTGAAGAACGGCGGCGGGCTGCGGTCCATGACCCCGCTCTCAGGCGGTCATTCGCTCGTGAAGATCGTTCCGAGCTTGTCCATCCGCTCCAGCGCCATGCCGCAGCCCCGCACGACGCAGGTCAGCGGATCGTCGGCGACGAGCACCGGCAGCCCGGTCTCTTCCATCAGCAGACGGTCGAGGTCGCGCAGCAGCGCACCGCCGCCGGTCAGCATCATGCCGCGCTCGGCGATGTCGGCGCCCAGCTCGGGGGGCGTCTGCTCGAGCGCGATCTTGACGGCGGACACGATGTTGTTGAGCGGATCGGTCAGCGCCTCGAGGATCTCGTTGGACGAGACCGTGAAGGCGCGCGGGATGCCCTCGGAGAGGTTGCGGCCCTTGACCTCCATCTCCTTGACCTCGGAGCCTGGGAACGCGGAGCCGATCTCCTTCTTGATCGCCTCGGCGGTGGTCTCGCCGATCAGCATCCCGTAGTTGCGGCGGATGTAGTTGATGATCGCCTCATCGAACTTGTCGCCGCCGACGCGCACCGAGCCGGAATAGACCATGCCGCCGAGCGAGATCACGCCGACCTCGGTGGTGCCGCCGCCGATGTCGACCACCATCGAGCCGGTGGC
>CAIUGQ010000480.1 GCA_903898725.1 uncultured Burkholderiales bacterium
ACGGTCCGAGCAGCACGACGGTCTCGCCGGCGCCGATCTCGAGGTCGACCGGATGCAGCGCGCGTGTGCCGTCGGCGAAGGTCTTCGCGCAGCCGCGCAACACGATCGGGATGCCGCTCGTGCCGCTCATGTCGCCGTCCCCGGTCGCGCCGCCGTGCGCCCGCGCGGGCGCGAGGCCCACTGCAGCGCCACCAGCAGCGGCACGATGATCACGAAGAACACCAGCGTGTAGGCCGAGCCCACCTCGATGCGCAGCGACGCGTAGGCGTCGGCCAGGCCCACGGGCAGCGTCGGCGTGAGCGGGGTGTGCAGCAGCAGCGACATGTTGAACTCGCCCAGCGACAGCGTGACGACCATCAGCGAGCCGGCGACGATGCCCGAGCGGCAGCAGGGGAGCACGATGCCGAAGAAGCGCTGCGAGAAGCTCGCGCCCAGGCTGCGCGCGCCCTCCTCGAGGGTGTTCAGGTCGATCGAGCTCATCACCGCCAGCACGCTGCGCACCATGAACGGCAGGGTGAAGAGCACATGGCCGATCAGGATGAAGGCCTCGCTGGTGCGCAGCCCGCCCACGCCGCCGAAGGTGACGATCAGCGCGAGCGCGGTGGCCAGCCCCGGCACCGCGATCGGCATCACCATCAGCTCCTCGACCGCGCGGGTCAGCGCGTTCGAGCGCTTCGCGAGCACGTAGGCCGCGGGCACGCCCAGCAGCAGCGTGCAGACGAGGCAGGCGAGCGCGATCCGGATCGAGCGCAGCACCGTGTGCCGGTAGTCGGTCCAGACCTTGATCACCCAGTCGAGCGTCAGGCCGCTGCGCCAGCCCTCGAAGTAGTTGCGCGTCACGCCTGCCAGCATCGACATCGCGACCGGCAGCACGAGGAAGGTGCAGACCGCGAGCGTGAAGGCGAGCAGCGCCCAGAAGACCGGCGTGCGTCGGCGCATCGCTCAGCCCGCTGCCGCGACCGAGGTGCCGGCCACCGAACGGGCCAGCGCGAGCGCCGCCCAGGTGATCGCCCCGAGCACGAAGGACAGGGCCGCGGCCATCGCCACGTTGGCCTGCAGCGTGAACTCGGTGTAGACCACCATCGGCAGCACGTTGATCTTCGTGGCCAGCGTGAAGGCGGTGCCGAAGGCGCCCATCGCGGTGGCGAAGCAGATCGCGCCCGCGGCGAACAGCGCCGGCCGCAGCGCGGGGACCAGCACGTCGCGCACGACGCGCAGCGGCCCCGCGCCGAGCGAGCGGGCCGCCTCCTCGATGCGCGGATCCAGCTTCTCGGCCGCGGCCATCACGGTCAGGATCGTGCGGGGAATCGAGAAGTAGAGGTAGCCGACGAAGAGGCCGGTCATCGAGTAGGCGAACACCCAGCGTTCCCCGAACAGCGCGTCGGTGAGCTCGGGGACCAGGCCTTGGCGTCCGCCCAACATGATCACCATGAAGCCGATCACCACGCCGGGGAACGCGAGCGGCAGCGTGAGCATCGCCACCAGCAGCTCGCGGCCGGGAAAGCGGTTGCGGACCAGGAACACGCCGCTGATGCCGGAGACGACGAGGGTGGCGAGCGTGGTGGCCGCCGACAGCAGCACCGTGGCGACGAGGCTCGACAGATAGCGCGGCTCGACCAGCACCGCCGCGTACGCCGACCAGCCGCGCGGACCGCTGCCGCCGATCAGCACCAGTCGCGCCAGCGGCACGAGGAAGAAGGCGATGAACACCACTGCGGCCGGCAGCAGCAGGGCGACGAGCAGCACACGCTCGTCGCCGAGGGGCCCACGTGCCGGCGCGCTCAGCCCACGTCCTTCTGGTAGCGCTCGCCGATCACCTTCGCCGCGGCCGACAGCTTGAACACGTCGAGCGGCTTGGCGCGCGCGTACTCCGCGTCGGGCAGGAAGCGGGCGCGGACCTCGTCGCTCATCGCCGCCGGGAACACCGGGCGCAGGAACGCGTTCGCCCAGTGGCGCTGGCCCTCGTCGCTCATCACGAAGTCGAGGACACGACGGCCCTGCTCGGGGTTCGGGCCGCGGGCCACCAGGCCCATCACGTAGGGCAGCTGCTGCGTGCCTTCCTGCGGGATGACGAAGCTCACCGGTGCCTTGTCGGTGTACTTCGCGCGGTAGGCGTTGAAGTCGTAGTCGAGCAGGATCGGGATCTCGCCCGAGAGCACGCGCGCATAGGCTGTCTGCGTCGGCACGACCGGCTGGTTGGCCTGGAGCTGCTTGAAGAACGCGATGCCCGGGTCGAGCTGGTCGTAGGTACCGCCGAGCGCGAGGTTCACCGCGATCACGCCGACCTGCCCGACCGCGGCGCTGGCCGGGTTCAGGTAGCCGACGAGACCCTTGTACTCGGGCTTGAGCAGGTCCTTCCACGAGGCCGGGACCGGCTTGCCGCGCAGGGCCGCGGTGTTGACGAAGAGCCCGAGCGTGCCCGAGTGGATCGTCGTCCAGTAGCCCTCGGGGTCCTTCATGCCGGCGGGCACGTCGTTCCAGCGTGCGGGCTTGTAGGTGGCGAGCACGTCGGCGGCGCGGGCCTGCGGCCCGACCTGACCGCCGAGGTAGGTCACGTCGGCGACCGGGTTCGCCTTCTCGGCGATCAGCGCGGCGAGCGACTGGCCCGAGTTCTTGTTGTCGGGCGGGACCATCACGCCGGTGCGCTGGCCGATCAGCTTGAGCATGCCGCCCCAGTCGGCCCACTCCGGCGGGCAGTTGTAGCAGATCGCGCGCTGCGACTGCGCGAACGCGAGGCCGGGGAGGGCGGCGGCGGTACCGAGCGCGGTGGTGGCTTGGAGCAGGCGGCGACGGTTCATGAGGGCGTCCGCGCTCGAGGTCTCGTGGAGGAAGCGGCAGGCTAGACGGGCGTGGTGACAGCCGGATGACACGGCGCGTCGCGCCGCGCTGCCCGCGTTCAGAAGCGGCGGCTCGCGCCGATCTGCAGGATCCGCGCGTCGAGCCGCGCGAGCCCGGGGCTGCCCTCGCCGCCGATGCGCCACGTGCCCTGCTGTCGGTACCACTCGGCCCGGAGGTCGACCGTCCACGCCTCGTCGATCCGCCAGGCGAGGCGCATGCCGGCGGCGAGTGCGCCGAACGCCGACAGGCGCTGGTCGGGCGACAGCAGCCGGCCGGGCGTCGCGGCGAAGCCCGGCGGGAACGGCGCACCGAGCGCCGGGTCGTAGACCGGGTCGTAGTAGAAGCGCGCGGCGCTCTGCGAGTGCAGGCGCACCAGCGGCGTCACCGTCCAGCCGTCGCCGATCGGCCGCACCCATTCGGCGCCGAGCGTGTACGCGCGCACGCCCCAGTCGTCGCGGTGGTAGCGGTACTGCGCGCGCACCGTGCTGCCGGCGAGCAGTGCGGGGCCGTCGCCCAGATGGTGGTTCCAGCGCAGCAGCAGCGTGGCCTGGTCGCGGCGTTCCGGGCGCCGGTCGGGGTACTTGTACGGATCGCTCAGCACGCCGTCGGCACGCGCGACGCTCGCCTGCACCTGGACGATGTCGCGGGGCGAGGTGATGCGGGTGATGCCCGCGATCAGCTCGGTGGTGCGCCGGTCGCCGACGACGGGCGACGGGTCGACACCGTCGATCCGGTCGCGCGTGAAGGCCGCGCCCGCCGACCATTCGGTGTTGCCGTCGTCCGAGCGCAGGCGCGCACCGGCCGACACGGCACGCGATCGGTAGTCGTGCTCGTCGGAGGCCGCGACGCCGGCGGTCCACGCCGAGCGCTCGAAGTGGCGGGTGAG
>CAIUGQ010000481.1 GCA_903898725.1 uncultured Burkholderiales bacterium
GATCGTCCCTGAGAGAGGAGACCCCCATGGATGCACTGCCCGCCGACGTCCGACAGGAGCTGGTCATGGTTGCAGCCGCCGTCGACGGCCACGCGGTGACGACGCACCGCTTCCGCTCGCCGTCACCGCCCGCACCGCTGGCCGCGGCGCTGCGCGAGCGCTGGCGCATCCAGGGGCTGGCGGTCGTCGAATCGCGCAGCGGCGACTGGACGGTCCTGTCCGTGCGCGGCCCCGATGCGATGCGCACCGTCCAGTTCCGGCCCACGGCGGCCGGCACGGAGGGGCTCGCCTCGAGCTGGGTCCGCGCGGCCTCGAACGATCCGGCGGCCGGCGACGGCGCCGCACAGGCGGGCACGCGGCTCGTCCGGTGGCTGCCGAGCGACGCTCGCGTGCTGCGGCAGGTGAGCCACCGCGATCCCGGACGCGATGCGGCGACGCTGGTGGCGGTCGTGCCCGGCGCCCCGCAGGAGGCCGCGTCCCGACTGCGGCGGCAGGCCGCGGCGTCCGGGTTCGCCGATGACCCCACGTTCGGCGGCCCGGCGGGTCGGGCTGCCTGGTTCCGGGGCGGCCCGCATGCCGCCGGCCAGGCGCTCGCCTTCCGGCGCGGCGGCGAGGAGCTCGTCGCCACCGTTGCCGCCCACGAGCACGGCACGGCGGTCGTCCTTCACTGGGGGGTACCGCGATGAGTCCGGGCCGTGTGCGCTGCGATGGCCAGGCCGCCGTCGACTACCTGCTGGTGCTCGTGCTGATCGCCCTCGCGTTCGGCATGGGCGCGGACAGTCCGGTGCAGCGTCTCGTCGAGGCGATCGCCGAGCACTACCGCCGCTTCACCTGGGCGATCTCGCTGCCATGACCCGTCGACTGCTCGAACTCGCCCGGCGCGCCGGGGCCGCACTGAGGGCGCGGCGCGTCGCGCTCATGGCGCTCGGTGCGGTGGCCTTCGGCGCGATCGCGGTGCTCGGGGCGCGCAGCTACATCGCCGACCGGCTCGCGCTCGAGAAGGCGAGGCTGCAGCCCCGGCACGAGATGGTCGAGGTGGTGGTCGCGCGCCGCGACCTGCGCCGCGGCGAGCCGGTCGGTCCCGAGACGATGGCGGTGCGGGCAATGCCCCGCGAGTTCACGCCTGGCGGTGCGGTGGTGCCGGCGCGCTTCGACGCCCTGGTCGGGGCACGGCTGCTGGTGGCCATGCGGGCCGGCGAGCCGTTGCTGCCGGCCTCGGTGGCCAACGCCGAGACCGGACCGATCTCGAGCCGCGTGCGCCCGGGCATCCGCGCGATGACCATCACGGTGGACGAGGTGAACTCGCTCTCCGGCATGCTGCAGCCGGGCGACCGCATCGACCTGATGCTCTCGGTCCGGCCGCCCACGAGCGGCGGGCTGCCGGCGCCCGAGGTCACGCGAACCCTGTTGCAGGGCGTGGCGGTGCTCGCGACCGGGCGTCAGTCGCGCGCCGGCGTCGGTGACGACAGCCTGCCGGGTCGGCCGTTCACCTCGATCACCGTGGAGGTCGACCCCGCGCAGGCGCAGAAGCTCGTCGTCGCGCAGCGCAGCGGCAAGCTCACGGCGGTGCTGCGCAACCCCGATGACCGGTCCACGGTCGGCGAGACGCGCCTCGACGTCAACACGCTGCTCGGCCTGCCGCCGCCCGCCAGGCCGCCGGCACCGATCGCGCCGCGCGCGCAGGCCCCCGGCGTGGAGATCATCGTCGGCGGACGGGGTCAGGCCGCCGTGCAGCCATCCGGGTCGGCCTCGCCGATCTCGGGGGGACCGGCGCCCGGCGGGCTCGCGACGGGCGGTGAGCCGTCCGTGGCTGCGCCTGCCCTCGAGGGGCGGGGCGCGCCCCCCGCCGGCTCGCCGCTGTCGTCACAGCGCGCCGACGAACCGCCCAGACCGATTCCGGACGGCTCCTGGGTCGCACCGCCCCAGCCGGCCACCGTACCGCTCTACCGATGAGCGCCCCGCGCCTTCTCCGACCGCCACCGGCCCCCCCTCATGACGCACCGTCTCGTTCCGTCTCATCCGTGCAGGTCGCTCGCCGCAGCCGCGCTCGCGTTCGCCTGCATCGCGGCCTTCGTGTCCGGCGCCGCCGCGCAGGTGACCGAGCCCGCCGAGCCGATCACGCTCTATGTCGGCGAGGCGCATGTGGTCAACGAGCCCGGCGTGCGCCGCATCGCCGTGGGCAACGGCAAGGTCCTGCAGGCGACGGCACTCGACGACCGGCAGGTGCTTGTCCTGCCGGAGGCGCCCGGCCAGAGCACGCTGCTGCTGTGGGGGCGCAGCGGCCCCGAGCGCAGCTATGTCTTCAACGTGCTGCCGGCGGACACCAAGCGTCTGGTGGCCGAGGTGCGGGCGATGCTGGGCGACGCGCGCAAGGTGTCGGTGCGTGTCGTCGGCGACAAGGTGCTGGTCGAGGGGGCCGAGGTCTCCGAGGAGGTGTCCGCCCGGATCGCGGAGATCGCGCGGCGCTATCCGCAGGTCGTGAACCTGCTGCCCAAGGTCGGCCAGGAGCGGATGATCGCGATGGACGTGAAGTTCATCGAGATCCGTCGCGAACTGCTCGAGAACATCGGGGTGAAGTGGGGCGCCTCGATGCAGGGGCCGAGCTTCCAGGTGATCGGCGACGTGCAGCGCAGTGCGGCGCTGCGTCCCGGAGGTGCCGCCGAGGGCTCGGGGCTGCAGCTCGCGCCTCGCATCGCGCCGTTCGCCAGCAGCCTGTCGATCGCGTCCTCGCTCGGCTCCATGCTGAATCTGCTGGTGCAGAACGGCGATGCGGTGATCCTCGCCGAGCCCCGCCTGTCGTGCCGCTCGGGGGGCAGTGCACGCTTCGTTGCAGGGGGTGAGCTGCCGATTCCAGTGGCCGGCGCGCTGGGGACCTCGTCGGTGGGCTTCAAGGAATACGGCATCAAGTTCGACGTCAGTCCCGTCGCGAGCGACTCGGGCCTGATCGCCGCGCGCATCGCGACCGAGATCTCGGCGATCAACTTCGAGGTCGCGGTCCGGCAGGTGCCCGGCCTCACCAAGCGACGGGCCGAGACCGACGTCAACCTGCGCGAGAACGAGACGCTGGTGATCGCCGGCCTGCTGACGGAGGAGGGGGCCCGCAACATGGATCGGGTCGCCGGCGCGGCCGAGCTGCCCGTGCTCGGGGCACTGTTCCGGTCGCGGCAGTTCCGTGACCGGCAGACCGAGCTGGTGGTGTTCATCACGCCACGCTTCGTCGAGGGCACGGCGATGCCGGCGGCGGCGTCGGCGATCCAGTCGGCGCCGATGCGTGCGCCGACCCGGCTGCTGCCCGAGGTGCCGACGCCGTCACCGATCCCCCCGAGTCCCGACGGCATGCCGGCCGAGGTCGGCGTGGCGGCGGCACGGCCGGCGGCGCCGTGGCGCAGGTCGACGCCGCAGGACACCGGCGTCACACCGGTCGGACCCGGGCCCGATGCGCTCGCGGCCCCGCCGGTCAGGGCACCCGCCTCGGCGGACGCGGCGACTCCGGTCGGCCCGCTCCCGGCGGCGCGTCCTGTCGCGCCTGTGGCGGACGGTCCGGTTCGTTCGGTGCCCGAGGGCGAGGACCGCGGCACCGCCGGCCGCTGGCGCACGACGCGCGAGCGCGTGCGCATGGTCGACTGACCCCAACCCGACGGAGCGAGCGATGCTGATGATCGCGATCGAGCAGCCCGGGCGAGCCACGCGGACCCAGCGTATCGAGCAGGGCCGCTGTCGGATCGGGCGCAGCCGCGACTGCGAGCTGCAGCTCGCGAGCTGGCGAGTCGGGCGGGTGCATGCCGAGGTGCTCGTCGCCGGGAGGGTGGCCCGGATCGTCGACGGCGGCACGCTCGGCGGCACCCTGGTCAACGGCGAGCGGATCGCGGAGTTCGGGCCGCTCGGCGCCGGCGACCTCGTCGAGATCGGCGGTTTCCGGCTGCGGATCCAGCTCGAGCACGATGCCGCGGGCGACCCGGGCACGGCCGCCTCGCCCGGGCTGCGGGAGACGGTCGGCTGGCGTCGGCTGGTGCACCGGCAGCTGCTGCAGACCATCGACCTGCGCCGACGGGACCTGCGCCTCGCCGATCCCGAAGCGCTGCGCGGCGAGATCCGTGCGCTCGTCGAGCAGCTGCTCGACGAGACGATCACGCTGCCCGAGGACGTCGACCGCGAGCGCCTGATCGTGGACGTGCTCGACGAGGCGATCGGCCTCGGTCCGCTCGAGCGGCTGCTTGAGGACGCCTCCATCAGCGAGATCATGGTCAACGCGGCCGACGAGATCTGGGTCGAGCGCGGCGGGCGTCTGCAGCGCCATCCGGGCGCATTCTCGGACGACGACGCCGTGC
>CAIUGQ010000482.1 GCA_903898725.1 uncultured Burkholderiales bacterium
ACCTCAACATCCCGATGGGCTTCCTGGACCTCAGCCTGCTGGCCTACAACGAGACCAACAACAACGGCATCGTCGGCAAGAAGGTCCAGTTCGACACGACCTATCAGTTCGGCGCGCTGTGGGGCATGTTCTTCGACCTCGGGACCCCTGCGAAGTTCACCGGCTTCATGGCGATCACCGGCCCGAAGGGCAAGGACGGCTTCGGCGTCGAGACCGAGACCGAGACGCTGCTGCGCACCTCGGTGCAGTGGGACCTCGGCACGCTGGCGGGCCTGAACAAGGGCACGTTCTTCGCGGGCGTGGGCTACGAGTACTGGAAGAACAAGTTCGGCAATCGGTCGGGCTCGACGGGTTCGAAGAACTCGGTGCCGGTGCTGGTCGCCGAGTTCCACTTCTGATCGGCAGGCGCGCGCCGCGGCGCGCGCCGGTTGCCCGGACAGGCCGGACGGCCCGCGCGAGCGGGCCGTTCGCGGTGTGGAACGCGCCGCGCGACGCATCGGCGGCGTGAGGCGGAACCGGCGCTCAGCGGGCCGACCAGAACCCGTCGTGGACCGCCGCGGCCTCGTCCTCGAGCAGCGGCCCGAGCACGTCGACGCGGCGCTGGCCGCTGGCGAACACCTCGCGGCAGGGCAGGTCGAGGGTCGGGTTCTCCGGATGCGCGCCGGTCAGCGTGCGCAGCCGCGTCTCGGACAGCCCGTAGACCACCTTCGACAGACCCGCCCAGTAGACCGCGCCCGCGCACATCGCGCAGGGTTCGGCGCTGGTGACGAGCGCCCCGCCGGCGAGTGCCGCGCCGCCGTGCGCGGCTGCGGCCTGGCGGATCGCGAGCGTCTCGGCGTGCGCGGTCGGATCCTCGCCGGTCGCCGACTCGTTGCCCGCTCGCGAGAGCACGCGCCCGTCGGCCGCGACGACCATCGCGCCGAACGGATGGCGGCCGGCGGCTCGCGCCGCGCGGGCCAGCGCGATCGCCTCGCGCAGCGCAGCGAGTTCGGCGGGACCGACCTCGGGCGCGGCGGCGCTCACGACGAATGCTGGCCGCGGTGGGCCCAGGCGGTGGTGTGCCGCTCGATGTACGAGAACAGCTCGTACATCGCCATCGCCATCGCGCCGATCACCACCAGCCCGGCGAAGGCGAGCGGCATCCGCGACTGCGAGCCCGCGGTCAGCAGCAGCTGTCCGATGCCCTCGTTGGAGGCGCTCATCTCCGAGACCGTGGTGCCGACGAAGGCGAGCGTGATCGCGACCTTCAGCGACGCGAAGAAGTACGGCATGGAGCGCGGCAGGCCGACCTTCATCAGCACGTCCAGGCGCTTGGCCCCCAGCACCCGCAGCACGTCCTCGAGCTCGGGCTCGAGCGTGGCCAGGCCGGTGGCGATGTTGACCATGATCGGGAAGAACGAGATGAGGAACGCGGTCAGGATCGCCGGCCCCGCGCCGATGCCGAACCAGACCACGAGGATCGGCACGAGCGCGGCCTTGGGCACCGCGTTGAACGCGGTCATCAGCGGGTACATCGCCGAGTAGGCGAACTTCGACGAGCCGATCAGGAAGCCGAGCGCCACGCCGACCACGATCGAGATCGCGAAGCCGATCATCGTCGTCCAGAAGGTGCGCCAGGCGTTGGTCATGATCGGGCCGGCGTACTCCACCAGCGCGACCAGGATCGACGACGGCGAGGGCAGGATGTAGTCGCTGACGTTGAGCCCGCGACACAGCAGTTCCCAGACGATCAGGATCGCAGAGAGCAGCAGCAGCGGCGCGTAGCGCTCGGCGGTGGTGGGGGCGGCCATCGGCGGGTCCTCAGCTCTTGCGGATCGAGCCGATGCGCTCGCGCAGCTCGAGCACGAGCGCGGTGAACGGTTCGGTGTAGGTGATCTCGAGGTCGCGCGGGCGCGGCAGGTCGATCTGGCGCGTGGCGAGGATGCGCCCGGGGCGCTTGCTCATCACGTACACGGTGTCGGCGAGGTAGACCGCCTCGCGCAGGTCGTGCGTGACCAGGATGACGTTGAAGCGCTGCACGGTCCACAGGTCGCGCAGCACGTTCCACAGCTCCTCGCGGGTGAACGCATCGAGCGCGCCGAACGGCTCGTCGAGCAGCAGCATCCGGGGTTCGTGGATCAGCGCGCGGCAGATCGACGCCCGCTGCTGCATGCCGCCCGAGAGCTGCCAAGGGAACTTGTCCTCGTAGCCCTGCAGCCCGACGGTCGCCAGCAGCTTGCGGGCGCGGGCGGCGTACTCCTCGCGCTTGGCCTTGAAGCTCGAGCGGTACGGCTCGACGATCTCCAGCGGCAGCAGCACGTTGTCGAGCGTGGTGCGCCAGGGCAGCAGCGTCGGCGCCTGGAAGGCCATGCCGACGATCTTCAGCGGCCCGGTCACGTTCTGCCCGGCGATCGCGACGCTGCCGCGCGTCGGCTTCTTCAGGCCCGTCGCGAGCTTCATGAAGGTCGACTTGCCGCAGCCGGACGGCCCGACGATCGCGATGAACTCGCCGTCGCGGGTCGACAGCGTGATGTCCTCGATCGCGAAGTCGTTGCGGGCGGCCAGCTCGTCGGAATAGGCGAGCCAGACGTCCTTGAAGTCGACGAACGCGGGCGCGGCGCTCATGCGCGGCGCTCCGGCCGGGCGGGTCCCATGCGGCGCCGCCTCACTTCGCGAAGATGTTGCGCTGGTCCTTCGACGGCAGCAGCCCGGTGACGAACAGGCGGTCCGGCTGGATGCGCTCCTTCAGGCCGAACGCGTCGTTGACCTGCGAGGCCATCAGCGCCATCCGCGGACCGTTGATGTCGCCGAAGCCCTCGGCCTTCGCATCGGGGGTGACCACGCTGCCGGCGAGCGCGAGCTTCAGGCGGCGCGTCTCGAGCGCGGTGTCGATCAGCGCATCGCGGTCCTTGACGCTGGCGACGCCCGCGGCCGGGTCGGCGATGACGTCCTTGACGCCCTTGGTGAACGCGCGCAGGAACGCCTTGACCGCCTCGGGGTTCTTCTTGAGGAAGTCTTCGGCGACGATCACGACGTTGCCGTAGAGCTTCACGCCGAACTGCGGGTAGGGCAGCACGACGATGTCCTCGTCCTTCACGCCGCGCGCATTCAGGTTCAGCAGCGAGGTGAAGTAGAAGCCGGTGATCGCGTCGATGTCGCCGCGCACCAGCATCGTCTCGCGCAGCGGCGGGTCCATCGCCGTCCAGTTGATCTTCGCGAGGTCGATGCCGTTGGCCTTGGCGAAGATCGGGAAGGCCTTGCGACCCGCGTCGAACACCGGCGCGCCGAGCTTCTTGCCGACCAGGTCCGCCGGCGTCTTGATGCCCGACTTCTTGAGCGCCAGCACCGCGGCCGGCGTGTTGTTGTAGACCATCATCACCGCGACCGGCTTGGACGGCGCGGCCGGGTTGTTGCCCCAGAACTCCATCAGCGCCGCCATGTCGGCGAAGCCCATGTCGTAGGTGCCGGTGGCCACGCGGGTGATCGTGCCGCCGGAGCCGTTGCCCGCGTCGATGACGACGTCGAGCTTCTCTTCCTTGAAGTAGCCCTTCTTGGCCGGCAGCGTGAACAGGGCGGCCGGGCCCTCGAAGCGCCAGTCGAGCTGGAACCGGATCTTGGTCTCCTGCGCGGCGGCGGGCGCGGCGGCCACGAGGCCGGCGCCGAGGGCGAGCGCCGCGAACAGTCGGGCGGGGATCAGGCGGACCGAACCGAGGCGGTCGGAGGCGAGGCGGCTGGACATCGGTGAAGGCTCCTGGGGTGGGTCGGCCGCGATCCGGAGGCATCCGTCGGCCACGGCGACATGGGCAAGCGGGGCTGCAAGACTTGTGCCGGCGAAGGTAACACCGCCGCCGCGCGCCATGTCGGTGCGTTTTTGCACCGACATGGTGCCATGCCGACCGTTCGTCGGTCGGCGGGGCCCGTTCAGTCCGGGATGTGCCGGGCGGTGTCCGCGCCGAGCCGGGGGGCGGCGCCGCGGATCGCGGGCCGTTCGCCGTCGAACGACAGCGGCAGACCGGTCAGCGCGAAATCGGTCCCGGGCACCGGCTGCACGATGCCGAGCGCGGCCACCTGCGGCTGTGCCAGCGCCTCGGGCACCGAATGGATCGGGGCGCAGGGCACGCCGGCGGCCTCGAGCGCGGCCATCCAGTCGGCGCGCGGGCGGGTGCCCAGCACCGCACGGATCTGCGCGAGCAGCTCGGCCTTGTTCACCAGGCGATCGCGGTTGCTGCGAAAGCGCGGGTCCGCCGGCCAGTCGCTGCGGCCGAGCACCTGCGCGAACTTCACGAACAGCCGGTCGTTGCCGACGCACAGCAGGAACGGGCCGTCGGCGCCGTCGAAGGCCTCGTAGGGGACGAAGCTCGGATGGCCGGAGGCATGGCGCTCGGGCAGCTTGCCCTCGTTGGCGAACGCATCGCTCTTCTGCGCGATCCACGCGAGCGCGGTCTCGGCGAGCGAGCCCTGCACGATGCCGCCGCGGCCGGTCAGCGTGCGCCGGTGCAGCAGCGACAGCGCGCCGATGACGATCCACATGCCGGTGCCCTGGTCGCAGATCGACGCGCCGCTGCGGATCGGCGGGCCGCCCGGCTCGCCGTTGATGCTCGACAGCCCGCTCCACGCCTGCAGCAGCGGCTCGTAGCCCGGGCGCTGGGCCAGCGGGCCGACGTGGCCGAAGGCCGACATGCCGCAGTAGACGAGGCGGGGATGGCGTGCGCACAGCGTCGCGCCGTCGAGGCCGAGCGACTCGGGCACGCCTGGGCGCAGGTTGTGCACGAGGATGTCGGCGCGCGCGACGATCGCATCGAGCGCGGCCAAGCCCTCGGGCGTCTTCAGGTCGATCACGACCGACTGCTTGCCGCGGTTGAACACCTGGAACGCGAGCGAGTCGCCGTCCCGGAAGGGCGGTCCCATCTGGCGGGCGTCGTCGCCGACCTCGGGCCGTTCGATCTTGATCACCTCGGCGCCGAGGTCGGCGAAGATCGCGCCGGCGAAGGGGCCGGCCAGCACCTGACCGAGTTCGACGACGGTCAGACCCGCCAGAGGCAGCGCCGCGGCCATCGTCATGCGGGCCCGGTGGTCGCCGCGGCCGCTCCGGTCCGGCCGGAACGGGGCGCACGGTGAATGCGGGCGGTGGGATTCGGGTCGGGCATCGCGGCCTCCGGTACGGTGAGGCCGGATTATCGGCGCGGTGAGGGCGTGCTGTCGCCCGCGCGTTCCGGGGCCGGACCGGCCGCAGAAACGACGACGGCCGGCGGTCGCCGGCCGTCGAAGCCGCAGTGCGGCGCGGAACCGGAACTCAGTAGTAGAGGACGGTGTCCGACTTGATGCTCATGCCGAACGCATCCCGGGCGGTGAGGCCGAGGTAGCTGCCGCCGTTGATCGGCGAGGTGTTCAGACCCGACACCGCCGGGAACGACGCCCCGCCCGAGACCGTCGCCACACCCGTGGTGGCGGGCGGTGCGACGCTGCCCTGACCGGTGGTCGAGGCGGTGCCGTTCCAGAGCTGGGCGCTGACGTTCAGCACCGGCAGCGCGCCTGTCTGCGGCGTCCATGACGTGGCGAAGCTCGACCCGCCCGCGAAGCCCTTGTAGGCGTCGAGTGCCGCCGGGGTCAGGTCGTGCCACTTGAGCTTCGCGATCTCGGAGATCGCGAGCGGCCGGTTGCGCAGGCGGTCCTTGAGGTCGAAGGTCGTGGGGTTGCCGACCAGCTTCACCGTGAACGTGTACTGCGTGCCGGCGGTGAGCGCCTTGAGCTCGGCATCGGTCGCCGGCGTGATCACGAAGTTCGGCGCGATCGAGTCACCGGTGAAGCCGCCCGAGGTCACCAGCGCACCGGCGCCGTTGAACGGGTTGTACGTCGTCACCGCGGGGTCGATCGCCGCGCCCGCCAGCCGGACGAACTGCGAGCAGTTCGCGCGGGTGCGGCCGGTGAAGCCCTTCTGGCTCACGATGGTCAGCGCGTTGCAGCCGCTGCCGGTGCTCGGCTTGAGGATCATACCCGCCGCATCGAGCCCCGGGCCGGTGACCTTCACCCACTCGACGTTCGCGCCGTTCCCCTTGACCGTCGAGAAGCTGACGGTCATGCCGGTGTGGTAGGCGCTCACGCCGGTGGCGGTCGGCGTCGTGTTCACCGCGCTCCAGCGCTGCGCGGCCGTGCGCATCACGATGCTGTAGTTGCGCTGGTTGCCGACCAGTCGCCAGGCGCCGTCGGTGGCGGTCGCGCTCGACATCACCTTGCGCGCGACGCTCTCGAACTGGCCGACCGTGCCGTTGACGCGGCGGAACGGGAATCGCAGCAGGAAGATGTCGGCGGCGACCTGACGCATGATCTCGGGCGGCGCGAACCGCGCGCCGTCCATGCCGGCGTCGGCCACCAGCGACCCGAGCTGCTGCTCGGCGGTCTCGCCGTCGTGCAGGTAGGCGGCCGACGCGAAGGCCGGCAGCAGCGCCGCCTGGCGGACGTACGGATTCGACGCCATGTCGACGGCGTGTTCGTCGTCGACGACGATGCCGCCGCAGGGTGTGGTCGCCGCGGTCTGGCGCGCGGTCGGGGTGGTGCCCGCGAAGCAGCGGTTGAACGCCTTGCCGATCGACGCGAAGGTGCCGATGCCCACCACGTCGGCGCCAGGTGCCGGAGCCGGCAGCTTCGCGGCGTCGGCGGCGGTCGGCAGTGCCGCGGTCGCGTCGAACACCAGGGTGACCGGCACGGTACCGCCTTCGCCCGCGAGCGACGACATCTCGACGAGGCCGCCCGGCTTGACGTCGACCTTGACCTGGTCGAGCAGCTGGTCGAGGCCGGTGCCGTCGGCGGTGAACGTGCCGCTGATCAGGTTTCCGGAGGCGCCGGTCGCGGTCATCAGGGGACCGAGCACCAGCCGCAGCGCCGCCTCGCTGGCGCTGACCGCCGACGGGGTGATCGCGGCCGTGTTCGAGACCAGCGCGAGGGGATCGCCCCCGGGCGCGAGCGTCGCGGCGATCGCGTGGGTGATCGGCGTCACGTTGACCGTTGACGAGCTCGAGGTCGCCTGCATGCTCACCAGCGACACCACCGATTCGCCGACCGTGCCGGTGGCGACCACGACGAAGGGCGCGACCAGGCCGCTGGCATCGAGCGTGAAGGCGCCGGTCTCGTCTGCGGTGGCGGTGACCGTCTTGCCGGTCGCATCGGTCAGCACGATCGTCGAGCCGGCCATCGGCGCACCGCTCGCCGCGACACCCTTGATCGTCACCGGTGCCGCGGCGGCGGGCGTCTCGGGGACGACGGGTGCGGCCGCGGCGGGCGACTGCGGGGTGGCGGGCGCGGCCAGCTCGCTGGTGCCGCTGCTGCAGGCGCCGAGGGCGACGATCGCTGCCGCGACGAAGGTGAGCTTGAAGGAAGACGGCGTGATCATCGGTGTACGGGAGCTCCGTGTGGATCGGGGTGAAGGCGCCAGGCGCGAGGGGGGCGGGCGAGCGCGGCCTGACAGGTCCGCTGCAGGGCGCCGCCGATACCGCGGGCGGTGGCACCGGCGCGGCATGCGCTCGATTGGACGCGCGCTCGCGGCGCCTGACATCCCATGGATATGGAGCCCAGCCGCGACCGCCGGTCCCGGCCCGATCGAAGGCGTCCGGACGACGACTGCCGGCCGGCGGAACGCGCTCCGATTCCGGCGGGCTGTGGCGTTTATGCTTGCGGCCTCCCGCACAGGTCGGCATCCCGCCGGCACCTGCTGTCGGGCGAGGTGAACGATGGAACGACCCTGGGAGGTGCTGATCGTCGAGGACGACGCGCGGATGCGCGCGTTCCTCGCGGCCTGTGTCGATGCCGAACCGCGGCTGGCGCTGGCCGGCAGCGTCGGCACCCGCGGCGAAGCACTCGCGAGACTCGGCGAGCGCGCCGCGCCGCTCGATGCGATGCTGGTCGACCTGGGTCTGCCCGACGGCAGCGGGCTCGATCTGATCGCCCATGCCGCCGCGCATCGGCCCGACTGCGAGTCGATCGTGGTCTCCGTGTTCGGTGACGAGGGCAGCGTCCTCGCCGCGATCGAGGCGGGGGCCGTGGGCTACCTGCACAAGGATGCCGGCGTGCCCGACGTCGCCGAGGCGGTGCTCGCGGTCAAGGCCGGCGGTTCGCCGATCTCGCCGGCCATCGCGCGTCGCGTGCTGGCCCGCTGGCGCGCCGTGCCCGCGCCGTCGCGGATGCCGGCCGAGACCGCGTCGCGCGACGCGGTCCCCCGGCTGTCGCAGCGCGAGACCGAGGTGCTCGAGCTGATCGCCCGCGGCTACTCGTACGTCGAGACCGCGCGCCGCCAGGGGGTCAGCCTGCACACCGTCCAGGCGCACATCAAGAGCCTGTACGCCAAGCTGGCGGTGCATTCAAAGAGCGAGGCGGTCTACGAAGCGAGCCGGCTGGGGCTGCTGACACCGCCGTCGCGATGACGCCGGGGCACGCCTCGCGCCTGATCGTCTGGGGGCTGGTGCTGGCGGGTGCGCTGCTCGCCGTCCTCGCGGGCGCCGCCGCGGTGCCGATGCATCGCGTCGGCGCATCGCCCGAAGCCATCGCCGGGCACGCCGGACTGCTGACGCTTCGCGAGGTCGAGGCGAACGTCAGCCTCGCCGGCACGACGACCACCCTGACGGCCGCACTGCCGTACCACTGGGACCGCAGGCATCCCGGTCTCGCCGGCACCGTGCGCTTCGTCGTCGACTTCCCGCTCGACGAGGCGCCCGCCGTGCCGTGGGCGGCCTTCGTCGGCCGCATCGGCAACGCCTACGAGGTCCGTCTCAACGGTCTGCCGCTGTCGCGAGAAGGTCGGCTCGACGATGTCGACGGTGCCGATTCGGCCAAGGTGCCGCAGCTGATGGCGATCCCGGTAGGGCTGCTGCGGCCGGTCAATCGGCTCGAGCTGTGGGTCCGGGCGGATGTCGGGCGGCGTGCGGGGCTCGCGCCGATCGTGCTCGGGCCCGAAGAGGCGGTGCGTCCGGTCCACGAAGCGGCGAGCCGATTCCGCGTCAGCGGCTCGATGGTGCTGGTGGCGGTCAGCCTGCTGGCGGGGGCGATCGCACTGATGCTCTGGCTCACCCAGGTCGATGCCGACCGGCGCGACGGCAGGGGGCGCGACGCGCTCTACCTGTACGCATGGGGGGCAGAGCTGTGCTTCGCGCTGCGCATGTCCGATGCGCTGGTCGAGCGGCCGCCGCTGCCCTGGCCGCTGTGGAACGGCCTCACCACCGCCGCGCTCGGCGGCTGGGCCGCCTGCCTCGCGCTGTTCTGCATGGTGCTCGTCGATCCGGAGCGGGTGCGCCTGTCCGCCTGGCGGCGCGCGCTGCCGGTGCTCGCGCTGGCGAGCGGCGCCGCGGCGGGGTACGCCGCCGTCGCCGGGGCCTGGCCGCTGGTGCTGACCGTCTGGCAGGGCACGCTCGCCGTCGCCTGCAGCGTGTTCTGCATCACGTATCTGGTCAGCGCCCTGCGCACGCCCGCGCCCATGCAGCGGCTGGTGGCGGCGGCGCTGGTGCTGAACGTCGCCGTGGGCCTGCGCGACTGGGCGGTGTTCCGGCTGAGCGACGCGTACGGTCACGACACGCTGCTGCGGTACACCGCGCTCGCGTTCGGCCTGTCGCTCGCCTACATCGCCGTCCAGCGCTTTCGCGCGGCCACGGCGCAGGCGCGCGAGCTGCTCGCGACGCTGTCGGACCGTGTCGGGCAGCGCGAGGCCGCGCTCGCCGAGAGCCATCGGCAGTACGACCTGCTGTCGCGGGAGCAGGCGCGCATCGGCGAACGCGAGCGCATCCTGCGCGACATGCACGACGGTGTCGGATCGAGCCTGAGCGCCGCGATCCGGCAGCTGCAGGGCGGGCAGGCCGGCTCCGACTCGGTGGTCGAGACGCTGCGCGATGCGCTGGACCGCCTCAAGCTCTCCATCGATGCGATGTCGGTGCCGGCCGGCGACGTGGTGGCGCTGCTCGCGAACCTTCGCCATCGGCTCGAACCGCGCCTGGTCGGTGCCGGACTCGCCCTCGACTGGGAGGTCTCGCCGGTGGCGCCGGTCGCGCGGCTCGACGGCGAGGCGATGCGGGTGCTGCAGTCGATGCTGCTCGAAGCGGTCTCGAATGTCCTGCAGCACGCGGGCGCAGCGACCCTGCGCATCGAGGCCGAGGAGACGGCGGGCGGACCGCGCGTGCGCATCATCGACGACGGTCGCGGCTTCGATGCGCGGACCGTCCGGCCGCGCGCGATCGCGGCGCGGGCGACGGCGCTGGGCGCGCGCCTGCGCATCGACGGCACGCCGGGGCGCACGACGGTGGAGATCGTGCTGCCGCGGCTGTCAGCGGCGCACGAGCCGGCGCGCGGCTGACCGGCACGCCGACGCCTTCGGTCGGCCTCGGCCCGGCGCTAAGGCTTCGCGCCCGCCCGGTACCAGCCGTCGATCACGGCCCGTTCGGCGTCGGTGATCTGCGTCAGGTTGCCGATGGGCATCGCGCGGGTGACGACCGTCTGCTGGTGGATCGTCTGGGCCTGTCGCAGGATCGACTCCGCCGAGTCGAGCACCACGTTCTTCGGCGGCGACGCGAAGCCCGGATAGGTGGGCTGCACCGCGTGGCAGCCCGTGCAGCGCTGTTCGACGACCGCGCGCACCTGCGCGAACGTAGGCGCCTGCGCGCCGGCCGGCACAGGGGTCGGACGCGGCATCGCGAGCACGAAGGTGCCGACGAGCGAGGCGATGCCGACCGCGAGCAGCAGCGGCTTCGACTGCCCGCGATGGCGCAGCACCAGGTACAGGCGGATCGTCGCGCCTGCCACGGACATGCCCACGAGCGCCAGCCACGCGAAGCGGTGCTGGGTCAGCACCGCGTAGTGGTTGCTGATCATCGTGAAGATCACCGGCAGCGTGAAGTACGTGTTGTGCACGCTGCGCTGCTTGCCGCGCAGGCCGTGGATCGCGTCGGGGGCGCGGCCGTCGCGCTTGGCCTGCACCAGCGCCTTCTGGCCGGGGATGATCACGAAGAACACGTTGGCGGCCATGATGGTGCCGAGCATCGCGCCGAAATGGATGAACGCGCCGCGGCCCGAGAACAGCTGGCACATCCCCCAGGCCGCGAGCGAGCACAGCGCCAGCAGGATCATCGCGAGCACCGGCTCGTTGTCGCCGAGCCGCGAGCGGCACAGGGCGTCGTAGACCAGCCATCCGCCGACGAGGAAGGCCGCCGCGATCCCGACCGCGGTGCCCGGGGCGAGGTCGGCGACCGCGGGGTCGACCAGATAGACGCTCGCCCCCAGCCAGTAGATCAGCACCAGCATGAACATGCCCGACAGCCAGGTGCTGTAGGCCTCCCACTTGAACCAGTGCAGCGGTTCGGGCAGTTCGGGCGGCGCGACCTTGAACTTCTGCGCGCGGTAGAAGCCGCCGCCGTGCACCGACCAGACCTCGCCCGCGAGGTCGAGGCGCTCACCCTCCTCGCGGTCGCGCGGCGCGTGCAGGTGCGCATCGAGCCAGACGAAATAGAACGACGCCCCGATCCAGGCGATGCCGGTGATCAGGTGGAACCAGCGGCCGAGCAGGTTCAGCCACTCGAGGACATAGGGCTCCATGCGTTCAGCTGCCTCGGTAGGTGGACCAGGCCCACGGCGACACCAGCAGCGGCACGTGGTAGTTGCCGCCGGCCTCGGCGATGCCGAAGTCGAGCACCACCACGTCGACGAAGGGCGGCTCGGGCAGCGCGACGCCGGTGGCCCGGAAGTAGTCGCCGGCCGCGAAGCTCAGGCGGTAGCGCCCCACGCGGACCGCATCGCCGGCCAGCAGCGGCGCATCGGTGCGGCCATCGGCGTTGGTGACGGTCCGCGCCAGCGGCGTCCAGTGGTCGCCGTCGGCGACGGACAGTTCGATCGCCACGCCGGGCGCCGGGCGGCCGCGAGCGGTGTCGAGCACATGGGTGGAGAGTTTTGCCATCGGTCGGTGCAGTGTTCCGGGGGGCGCGCCGTCGGTGACGGCCCGCGGTCAAGCTCGAGCAAGGATGATGCCACGCAGGGTGTGCGCGGCCGGGGGGCGGCGATTCCGGGGCTCCCGCGGCCTGCGGGTGCCCCGTGCGTGCGGACCGGCGCCGGCCGACCGGTCGGTCCGACGCGCAGCCGTTCAGGCGCTGCGCGCCGCGCGCATCGCCAGGGCCCGGTCGACGAAGTCGAGCCGGTCCTGGCCCCAGAACCGCTCGCCGTCGAGCACGAAGGTCGGTGCACCGAACACGCCGAGCTGTTCGGCCTGCGCGGTGTTCGCCGCATAGGCCGCCTGCACGTCGGCGTCGCGCTCCATCGCCTGCAGCGCGGTGCCGTCGTAGCCGTTCTCGTCGGCGATCGCGATCCGCACCGCGGCATCGGAGATGTCGCGCTCTTCGGCCCACAGCGCGCGCAGGATCGCGTGCGACAGCACGAAGGCATCCAGGCCGCGCAGCTGCGCGGCGATCACCATCCAGCCGGCGCGCTTGTTCCAGTCGGGCGGCTGGCCGTCGGCCGGATAGTGCTTTGGCACGAGGTTCAGCGGCATGCCCAGGTGCTGACGCCAGCGGTCGAGCTCGAGCGCGTGATAGCTGCGGCGCGGCTCGGGGCGCGTGCGCAGCGGGATGCCGCCGGTGCGCGGGACCACGGCCTGGAAATCGTAGGGCTTGAGGTGCAGCCGCACGCGGTGACGGCGGACCACGTCCTGCAGCCGGGGGCCGCCGAGATACGCCCAGGGCGAGGACAGGCTGTAGAAGCAGTGCAGGTCGGTGTCGGTCATGGCGGCGGCGCAGGCAGAATGGCGGTCATTATGGCCCGCACCGCACCCCCTCAGGATCATCCCGGCGCCCCGCCCGCCGCCGCCTCCGGAACCGGAGGTGGCCGCGACTTCGGTCTGCTCGCCTCGTCGCCGGGCGCGAACGCCGAGCGTCAAGCCCGTCGCGAGGATCCGGCGGCGCTGCGCGCGCTCGAGGCGCGGGTCGCCCACGACCTCGCCTGCCTGAACTACCCGCCGCCCGCCTGGGTACCGCCCTCGGTCGGACCCGACGGTGCGCCGAGGCTCGACGTGCTGGTCGCCGGCGGCGGCATGTGCGGTCAGACGGCGGCCTATGCGATGCGCCGCGACGGGCTGCACCAGGTGCGCACCATCGACGCCCGCGACGAGGGGCTCGAGGGACCTTGGGCGACCTTCGCCCGGATGGAGATGCTGCGTTCGCCCAAGCACCTGACCGGACCCGATCTCGGCGTGCCGTCGCTGACGTTTCGCGCCTGGTACGAGGCGCGCTTCGGTCTCGAGGCGTGGGCGAGCCTGCACAAGGTCTGGCGGCTCGACTGGCGCGACTACCTGCTCTGGGTCCGACGGCAGGTCGGCGTCTCGGTCGACGGCGGCATCCGGCTGGTGTCGGTCGAGCCGGCGCCCGGTGGCCTCGCGCTGCGGCTGGCGGGTCCCGCCGACGACGAGCGCATCGTCCATGTCCGCAAGCTGGTGCTCGCGCTCGGGCGCGAAGGCAGCGGGCAGCCGCGACGGCCTGCGTTCCCCTCGCTGGCCGCGGAGGCCCCCGCGGCGCGCGGCCGGGTCTTCCATTCGATGGACGACGTCGACTTCGCGTCGCTCGCCGGCGCGCGGATCGGTGTCCTCGGGGTCGGCGCGTCGGCCTTCGACAATGCCGGCCTGGCGCTCGAGCACGGCGCGGCCGCGGTCACGATGTTCGCGCGGCGTGCCCGCCTGCCGCAGGTCAACAAGTCGAAGTGGACCTCGTTCATCGGCTTCTTCCGCGGCTATCCGGCGCTGCCCGACGCCGAGCGCGTGCGTTTCTACGCGCATGTCTTCGACGAGCAGGTGCCGCCGCCCTTCGAGAGCGTGCTGCGCTGCGACCGTCACCCCGCGTTCTCGCTGCGGCTGGGCGAGCCCTGGCTCGACGTCGTGCCCGATGCAAACGGGGTGACCGTGCGCACGCCGACGGGCGAGCACCGCTTCGATGCGGTCGTCTTCGGCACCGGCTTCGACGTGAACCTGCTCGAACGGCCCGAGCTCGGCGCGCTGGCGCACGACGTGCTCGCCTGGGGGGACCGCCTGCCGCCCGACGCCAGCGCGGTCGGGGCCGAGCTCGCGCGCTTTCCGTACCTCGGCGACGGCTTCGAGCTGCAGGCCCGCGCGGGCGCCGATCCGCGCACGGCCGAGGCGCTCGGGCGCATCCACCTGTTCTCGTGGGGCAGCACGCTCAGCCACGGCGCGGTGGCGGGCGACATCCCGGGCCTGGCGATCGGCGCGACGCGCCTGTCGGCGGCGATCGTGCGCGATCTCTTCGTGGCGGACGCCGACCGCCATCACGAGCGGCTCCTCGCCCACGACGAGCAGGAACTCAGGCCGACCCGGTGGTGGGATGGGGGCCCGGGACCCGGCCCGGCAGGCACGGGCGACGCACCGGACCGGGCGGTGCCGGCCGCGGGTGCCCCGCCCGGACGAACCTAGTCGATCGTCACGCCCACCTGCTTGACCACGACCGCCCAGCGGGCGCGATCGGCCTTCACCGTCTCGCGGAACTGCTGCGGCGACTCGATGCGCACGGTGTTGCCCGAGGCGGTCAGTCGACCGGCGATCTCGGGCATCTCCAGCACCTGGCGGACCGCCGCGTTCAGGCGCTCGAGCGCCTGCGCGTCCAGGCCCTTCGGGCCGAGCAGGCCGAACCAGATGTAGCTGGTGAAGCCCGGGTAGCCGGACTCGGCGATCGTCGGCACCTCGGGCACCACCGCGACGCGCTTCGGCGTGGTCACGCCGAGCAGCCGGACCTTGCCCGCCTTCCACTGCGGCAGCACGGTCTGCACCTGGTTCATGATGCAGCAGACCTGTCCGGACAGCACCGCGGTCATCGCCTCCGGGCCGCCCTTGTAGGGCACGTGGACGATGTCGAGCCCGGCGCGCGCGTTGAACTCGGCGAAGGCCAGGTGGGTGCCCGTGCCGTTGCCGGTCGACGCGAAGTTGTACTTGCCCGGCTCGGCCTTCACCTTCGCGACGAACTCCTGCACGGTCTTCACGTCGATGACGTCGGGGTTGATCGTCAGCACGTTCGAGACGTCGACGAGCGTGGCGACCGGGGTGAAGTCGGCCTCGACGTCGAAGGGCAGCTTGCGGTAGAGCGCGGCATTGATGGCATGCGTGCCCGAGG
>CAIUGQ010000483.1 GCA_903898725.1 uncultured Burkholderiales bacterium
CCCAGGGCGGCGCACCGGCAGCCGGCGCAAAAGGTCCGGCCGGACCCGCCGGCGCCCCGGGCGCCGGCGGCCCGCCGCCCGCGATGCCGGTGACGGTGATCGAAGCCGCGCCCCGCAAGGTGCCGGTCACCATCGAAGCGGTCGGCCAGACCGAGGGGTCGCGCGAGGTCGAGGTGCGCGCCCGCGTGACCGGGGTGCTGCAGCAGCAGCTCTTCCGCGAGGGCGAGGTGGTCAAGGCCGGCGCGCCCCTGTACCGGATCGATCCGGCCCCGTTCGAGATCGCGCTCGAGCAGGCCCGCGCGGCGCTCGCGCAGGAGACCGCGAACCTCGAGCAGGCGCGCCGCGAGGCGGCCCGTACCGGCCCGCTCGCCGAGCAGCGCGCGATCAGCCAGAAGGAGGCCGACGATGCCCGCTCGGCGCTGGCGCGGATCGAGGCATCGCGCGGAGTCGTCCAGTCGCGCATCCGCGAGGCGGAGCTGAACCTGTCCTACACGCGCGTGAACGCGCCGATCGCCGGCCTCGCCGGGCGCACCGAGCGCTCGGTCGGCAGCCTGGTGAACCCCGGCACCGACAGCCTGCTCGTGCGGATCGCGGTGACCGACCCGATCTGGGTCCGCTTCGCGTTCTCCGAACCCGAGTGGCAGCGGCTGCGCGGACAGTCGACCGGTGCCCCGGTCACGCTGGTCATGCCCGACGGCAAGCCGTATCCGATCGAGGGCACGCTCAACTTCGCCGGTACCAGCGTCGATGCGCGCACCGGCACCGTGCAGATGCGCGCCGCGTTCGCCAACCCGCAGCTCGCGGTGCTGCCCGGCCAGTTCGTCCGGGCCCGCGTGAAGGTCGGCGAGCTCGACGCGGTCGTCGTGCCGCAGGCCGCCGTGATGACCAACGACCAGGGGCGCTTCGTCTGGGTCGTGGGGGCCGGCAACACCGCGACGCCCCGACCGGTCAAGGCCGGTTCCTGGAGCGGCTCGGGCTGGGCGATCCAGGAAGGCCTGGCCGCCGGCGACAAGGTCATCGTCGACAACGTGATGAAGCTGCGGCCGGGCGCGCCGGTCGCGCCTCAGGTGGCCGCCGGGGCCGGCTCGTGACACGCGTCCCGCTCTCGCGCTTCTTCATCGAGCGGCCGGTCTTCGCGACCGTGCTGTCGGTGATCATCGTGCTCGCCGGACTGGTGTCGGCACTGATCCTGCCGGTGGCGCAGTACCCCGAGATCGCGCCGCCGACGGTGACGATCACCGCCACCTACCCGGGCGCCTCGGCCGAGACGCTCGCGCGCACGGTCGCCGCACCGATCGAGGAGCAGCTCTCGGGCATCGAGGGCATGCTGTACTTCAACTCGTCGTCGGCCTCGAACGGCACGGTGACCATCACCGCCACCTTCGAGGTCGGCACCGACACCGACAAGGCGACCTTCAACGTCAACAACCGCGTGCAGCTCGCCACGCCGCGGCTGCCCGACGAGGTGCGACGCAACGGTGTCATCGTCGCCAAGCGATCGCAGAACTTCCTGGTCGTCATCGCGCTGAACTCGCCGAAGGGCTCGAAGGACACCCTGTTCCTGTCGAACTACGCGACGCTCAACGTCCTCGACGACATCAAGCGGATCAAGGGCGTCGCCGACGTCATCAACTTCAGCGCGCGCGACTATGCGATGCGCGTCTGGCTGCGCCCCGACCGCATGGCGCAGCTCGGCATCACCACCACCGACATCGCGCAGGCGATCGCGGCGCAGAACGCGCAGTTCGCCGCCGGCAAGATCGGCGCCGAGCCGGCGCTGCCCGGCCAGCAGATCACCTACACCGTCACCGCCCAGGGCCGGCTCGTCGAGCCCGAGCAGTTCGGCGAGATCGTGCTGCGCTCGGGCGGCGCGACCGGCGTGCTGCGCCTGAAGGACGTGGCGCGCATCGAGCTCGGCGCGCAGAGCTACGACGCGAGCAGCTTCGTCAACGGCAAGCCGGCGGTCGCCCTCGGCGTGTTCCTGCAGTCGGGCGCGAACGCGCTCGACACCGGCGCCGCGGTCAAGAAGCGGATGGCCGAGCTGCAGCGCGAGCGCTTCCCCGACGACGTCGGCTACCTGATCCCCTACGACACCACGCGCTTCGTGTCGGCCTCGATCAACGAGGTGCTCAAGACCATCCTCGAGGCGGCCATCATCGTCGTGCTGGTGGTGTTCGTGTTCCTGCAGACCTGGCGCGCGACGCTGATCCCGATGCTGGCGGTGCCGGTGTCGCTGATCGGCACCTTCGCCGGGCTGTGGCTGTTCGGCTTCTCGATCAACACCCTGACGCTGTTCGCGATGGTGCTGGCCATCGGCATCGTCGTCGACGATGCGATCGTGGTGCTCGAGAACGTCGAGCGGCTGATGCGCGAGGAGCGCATGTCGCCCGTGGAGGCCTCGATCGAGGCGATGCGAGAGGTGCAGGGCGCGGTCATCGGCATCGTGCTGGTGCTGTGCGCGGTGTTCATCCCCGTGGCCTTCCTCGGCGGCATCGCCGGCCAGCTCTACCGGCAGTTCGCGGTGACGGTGGCCATCGCCGTGGTGCTCTCGGGGTGGTGGCGCTGACGCTGACGCCCGCACTGTGCGCGATGCTGCTCAAGCCGCATTCGGACGAACCGCGGCGCGGCCTCGCCGGCCGCGGCTTTCGCGCCTTCGACGCGGGCTTCGGCTGGGTCACGCGGCGCTACCTCGGCGCGGTGCACCTCGCGCTGCGCAACCGCATCGTGGCGCTGCTGCTGTTCGTCGCGATGGTCGGCGCGACGGTGTTCCTGCTGATGCGCGTGCCCGGCAGCTTCGTGCCGCCGGAGGACCAGGGCTACATCATCGCCGCCGTGCAGCTGCCCGACGGCGCGACGCTCGAGCGCACCGGACGCACCACCGAGACGCTGCGCACCATGGTCGCCTCGAATCCTGCGATCGAGGCCTTCTTCTCGATCAACGGCTTCGACCTGATCGGCGGCGGCAACAAGTCGAGCGCGGCCACCATCTTCGTGCCGATGAAACGCTGGGAGGAGCGCACGCAGACCTCGCCGCAGCTCGCGCAGCAGGTCTCGGGCGCGGGCTTCGGGCTGCGCGACGGCATCGCCTTCGCCTTCGTGCCGCCGGCCATCCAGGGGCTCGGGCAGTCCGGCGGCTACGAGGTCTACGTGCAGAGCCGCATCAACGCCGACCCGCAGGCGCTCGCCCAGACCACCCAGCAGTTCATCGCGGCGCTGAACAAGCACCCGGTGCTGGCCGGCAACAACACGTTCTTCCGGCCGACCGTGCCGCAGCTGCGCGTGGAAGTCGACCGCGAGAAGGCGCTCGCGCTCGGCGTCAGCCAGGCGGAGGTGTTCGTCGCGCTGCAGGCGCAGATGGGCTCGCTGTACGTGAACGACTTCAACCGGTCGGGGCGGACCTACCGCGTCACCATCCAGGCCGACGCGCCCTACCGCTCGAACCCCGACGACCTCGGGGCGGCGTACGTGCGCTCGGCGACCACCGGCGCGATGATCCCGCTCAAGACGCTGATCACGGTGCAGAACATCATCGGCCCGGAGCAGATCGAGCGCTACAACGGCTACATCGCCGCGAAGATCCTCGGTGGCGCCAAGCCCGGCTTCTCGTCGGGCGAGGCGATCGCCGCGGTCGAGCAGATCGCGCGCGAGGTGCTGCCCCCGGGCTACACCGCCGAGTGGACCGGACAGGCCTTCCAGGAGAAGCGCACCGGCCGCGCCTCGATCTTCGCCTTCGGCTTCGCGATCGTGATGGTCTACCTGATCCTGTCGGCGCTCTACGAGCGCTGGGGCGTGCCGCTGTCGGTGATCCTCGCCGTGCCGTTCGCGCTGGCCGGCGCGCTGGGCGCGGTGATGCTGCGGCAGATGAACAACGACATCTACTTCCAGATCGGCCTGGTCGTGCTGATCGGCCTGGCCGCGAAGAACGCGATCCTGATCGCCGAGTTCGCGATGCAGGGCATGCAGCAGGGCAAGACGGCGTCCGAGGCGGCCGCGGAGGCGGCACGGCTGCGCTTCAGGCCCATCGTGATGACCTCGCTCGCCTTCGTGCTGGGCGTCGTGCCCCTGGTGATCGCGACCGGCGCGGGCGCGGCCGCACGCCAGTCGATGGGCACCGGCGTGTTCGGCGGGATGATCGTCGCGACCTTCGTGGCGCCGATCTTCGTGCCGCTGTTCTACTCGCTGCTCGCGCGCCGGGCGCGCCCGAGCCACGAGCATCCCGGTGAACGGGGCAGCCCGCTCGGCCAGCCGTCGAAGGAGGACGCGACATGAGCGTCGCTCGCCCCCTGCCGCGTCGCGCGGCCCGTCCGGTCCGCGGCCCGCGCATCGCGGCGCTGGCCTGTGCGGCCCTCGTGCTCGTCGGCTGCACCGCCGTGGGCCCGGACTACACGCGTCCCGCCGTCGCGCTGCCCGGCGCCTATCCGGATCAGGCCGCCGGTGAGGCGCCGATCGTGCAGGCACGCTGGTGGACGCTGTATGGCGACCCGACGCTGACACGCCTGGTCGACGACGCCCTCGCCCGCAACGCCGATGTGCGGCTGGCCGCAGCCCGCGTCCAGGAGACCGAGGCGGTGCTGGACCAGGCACGCGCCGCGCTGTTCCCGCAGATCGACCTGCAGGGCTCGAGCACGCGCACCCGCTCGAGCCAGGTCGGCGCGGTCCCGCTGCCGGCGTCGGCGCCGATCGTGCAGAACAGCCAGCGGCTGGTGCTGTCGACCTCGTTCGAACTGGACTTCTGGGGCCGGCTGCGGCGCGCCGACGAGGCCTCGCGCGCGCAGGCCCTCGGCAGCCGCTACGGCGAGGGCGTGGTCGCGACCACGCTGGCCGGCGCCACCGCGCAGGCCTACTTCGCGCTTCGTTCGCTCGAGGCGCAGGCCGCCTCGCTCGCCTCGAGCGTCACGGCCCGCGAAGGCTC
>CAIUGQ010000484.1 GCA_903898725.1 uncultured Burkholderiales bacterium
CCGAACCGGCGCGCCGGCCCGCAGCGCGCCGAGGTTGGCCGCGACGATGCGCTCGCCCGCGGCCAGGCCCGAGAGCACCTCGATGCGGGCGGCACCCGCGGTCTCGTCGCGCAGGCCGAGACGGACCTCGCGCTCGACCAGACGCTCGTCGACGATCGCGTAGACGAAGGTGCGCGCGCCCGCGTCGCGGACCGCGGTCTGCGGGATGGCGATCACGCCGGCGCGCGACTCCACCGACAGCGTGCCCTGGGCGAACAGCCCGGCGCGGACCGACGGATCGCGGTTGTCGAGCGCGATGTACACCGGCACCGAGCGGGTGCCCGCCTGCGTCGACGGCGCGATCCGGACGATCCGGCCGAGCTGCGGGCGCGTGACGCCCTCGATGCGCAGCTCGACCGTCTGGCCGATCCGCACCGCGCCGATCTCGGTGGCCGGCACGGGCGCGTCGATCTCCATCCGCGAGAGGTCGACGACGGCCATCACGCGGCCGTCGATCGGCAGCTTCTCGCCGGCCTGGGCGAAGCGCTCGGACACGACGCCGTCGATCGACGACACCATCACCGTGTCGGCCAGGGCCTTGCGGGCGAGCGCGAGCTGCGCCGAGGCGGCGTCGCGGTTGCCGACCGCGATCTCCCAGCCCGACTGCGACTGGTCGAGCGCGCTCTGCGACACGAAGCCCTTCTCCTGGAGCTGGCGGGTGTTCTCGAGCGTGCGCCGGGCCTGATCGACCTGTGACGAGGCCGAGCGCAGGTTCGCCTCGCGTTCGCGGACCCGGACCTCGTATTCGGTCGCATCGAGCCGGGCGACGGCCTGGCCGCGGCGCACCGCAGTGCCTTCGCGGACGAGCACGTCGCGCAGCTCGCCGGCGACCTTCGTCTTGACCACCGTCTGGTCGACCGCGCGCAGGCTGCCGGTCAGCGGCACCGTCCGGGCGATCGTGACCGGCTGCAGCGTGATCACGTCGGCCGCGGCGAACTCGACCGGCGTCTGCGGGGCGGGGGCCTGGGCCGCGGCGGGCGTCGGTGCCGGGGCCGCCGCGCGCTGGCGCAGCATCCAGCCGCCGCCTGCGGCGAGCACGACTACGACGAGGGCACTGACGAGGAGAGCAGGTTTCATCGGGGGTCCGGGCGCAGCGAGGCCCGGATCAGGTCGAGGTGGGCATCGATCAGCCGGTCCGGATCGACCGAGGCGCCGGCGATCCGGCACAGGTCGAACGAGTGGCTCCACATCGCCTTCATCACCAGCGGCGCGATCCAGAGGTGCGCGGCGGTCTCGACGTCGACCGGGCGGAACTCGCCCCGCTCGATGCCGCGGCCGATGATCGAGCCGAGCAGCTCGCCGTTGGGCTGGATCACCTCGTCGTGGAAGAAGCGCGCGACCTCGGGGAAGTTGCCCGCCTCGGCCATGATCAGCTTGGCGATGCCGGCCAGGCGGGTGCCGCCGAAGTCGCGCCACCAGCCGCGCAGGAACTGTTCGATCAGCAGCTCGGCGGGTGCGTCCGAGTCGGCGATCTCGCTGCGGAAGCGGTCGAGCAGCACGACGATGTTCTCGCGGACCAGCGCCTTGAACAGCTCTTCCTTGTTCGCGAAGTACAGGTAGAGCGTGCCCTTGGAGACGCCGGCGCGCGAGGCGATGTCGTCGAGCCGGGTGGCGGCATAGCCGCGCTCCACGAACAGGTCCAGCGCGGCGGCCAGCAATTCGGCGGGGCGGCTTTCCTTGCGTCGTTCCCAGCGCGGGGCGTGCGGCGCCTCGGCGGGGGTGGAGTCGGCGGAGTCCATCGTTGTTACTGACCGGTCAGTCAGTAAGTATAGGTCGGGGTCGGGGCGGGGTCAACGCGGGTTCAACGCGGGCGGACGGCCGGACCCGGTGGCGGCACGCCCGGTCGAAGCCGGATCGACGCCGTGGCCAGGGCCGCGATAATGCGCCCCGATGCGTCCCGCCCATGTCGCCCAGCTGCTGCTGCTGTCCCTGCTCTGGGGCGGGGCCTACCTCTTCATGCGCTCGTCGGCCCCCGCCTTCGGCGCGATGCCGATGATCTTCCTGCGCATGGCGCTCGCCAGCCTGCTGGTGCTGGTGCCGCTGACGCTGTGGCGGGGCGGGTTCGCGACGATCCGGCAGCGGTGGTTGGAGATCGCGGTGTTCGGCCTGGCGTTCACCGCGCTGCCGTTCGCCGGCCTGGGCTGGGCGGCGCTGTCGATCTCGGCCGGGATGCTGGCGGTGCTGCAGTCGTCGGCGCCGATCTTCGCGGCCCTGGTCGCGGCGGTGTGGCTGCACGAGCGGATCACGCCGATGCGTGCGGCCGGCCTGGTGGTCGGGCTGGCCGGTGTCGCGCTGCTGGTCTGGGACAAGGTCGGCGTGCGCGAGTCGGCCGGCCTCGCGATCCTCGTGACCCTGGGCGTCACGGTGCTGTGGGGGGTGTCGTCGAACTACGTCCGGGTCAGGCTCGCCGGCGTCGACGCGCTGTCGCTCACCACCGGCAGCATCGGCGTCTCGGCGCTCGCGCTGGCGCCCTTCGCCTGGTTCGCCTGGCCGGCGCACGACCCCGGTCCGCGTGCCTGGGCCGAGGTGGCGTTCCTGGGCGTCGCCTCGTCCGGGTTCGGCTTCCTGCTGTACTTCCGCCTGCTGCGGGCGATCGGCGCGGTCCGTGCGACCTCGGTCACCTTCCTCAATCCGCTGGTCGCGATGGCCTCGGCCTCGGTCTACCTCGGCGAGCCGGTGACCGCGCGGATGATCGCGGGCTGCGCGGTGATCCTCGCCGGCACGGCGCTGACCCTCGGGCTCGTGCCCCGGCCGCGGCGCGGGGGGCGGGGCCCGGAACCGCAGCGGGGGGGCGGGCAAGGGCCGGGGTAGCATGGCATCCCGTCCTCCTTCACCCGCCACGCCCGCGATGCACGCCGACACCCCCAGCGCCACCTTCGGACCGGTCACCGTGTACTTCGGCGGCAAGAACGGCAAGTACCCCGACGGCAACCAGGTCGTGGTGCGAGGGGCCGACACGCTCGCGGTGTTCGACACGCCGCAGGTGTCGAACCGGATCGGTGCCGCCTTCGACGACGCCGACCTCGCCATCCTCGGCCACGTGCACGAAGACCACATGGCCGGGCTGCACCGGATCCCGCGGGCCGCGGTGCACGTGCACGAGGCGGACGTCGAGGCCGCGCGCAGCTGGGCCGGACTGTCACGCCACTACGGCTATCCGGACGAGGTCCTCGTCGCCCTCAGGACGAAGATCGAGCGCGACTTCGACTACCTGCCGCGACCCGACGCCACCGCCTACGCCGACGGCGCGCGCTGGGACCTCGGCGGCGGCGTGTCGGTGCATGCCGTGCACATGCCGGGGCACACCGCCGGGCACTCGGTGCTGGTCGTCGAGCCGGTCGGCGTGGCCTTCATCGGCGACATCGACCTGTCTTCCTTCGGGCCGTACTACGGCGACGCAACCTCCGGTCTGTCCGCCTTTCGCCGCACGCTGCGCCGGGTCGCCGACGTGCCGGCGTCGGTCTGGGTGACCTCGCACCACAAGGGCGTGTTCACCGACCGCCCGGCGTTCGAGCGCGCGCTCGCCGCGTTCGCCGCGACGCTCGAGGCGCGCGAGGCGAAGCTGCTGGCGATGCTGGGCGACGCGGCACGCACGCTCGACGAGCTGGTGGCCATGCGGCTGCTGTACCCGGTCGGCTACGAGGAGGTCTGGATCGACTGCGCCGAGCGGCGGACCATCGCCCAGCATCTCGAGGAGATGCGGGCCGATGGTCGCATCGAGGCCGGCGACGACGGTCGCTTCCGGGCCCGGTCGCGCTGAGGTCGGACGTCGACCCCCTCGACACGCCCGTCCCGCCCGTCCCGCCCGAGGCCCCGGCCCCCGCCTGCCGCGCCGGCTGCGGCGCCTGCTGCATCGCGCCGTCGATCACCACGCCGATGCCGGGCATGCCGCAGGGCAAGGCCGCCGGCGAGCGCTGCCTGCATCTGGACGACGCCATGCGCTGCCGGCTCTTCGGCCGGCCCGAACGCCCGGCGTTCTGCGGCGGCCTGCAGCCGTCCCGGGAGATGTGCGGCGAGGACCGCGGCCAGGCCCTCGCCTGGCTGGTCCGGCTCGAGCGCCTGACCGCGCCCTGAGGGTCGCCCGCCGCCGGATGCCGGTCCCCACGGGGGAGGCGCCGGCACCGCGATAAGATCGCACCGTCCCGTAATGCCGCGGGCCGACCACCGACACCGTGTGATGAAACTCTACTTCTCCCCCGCCGCCTGTTCGCTGTCGCCGCACATCGCCCTGCACGAGGCCGGTCTCGCCTTCGAGACCGAGCGCGTCGACCTGAAGACCAAGAAGACGGCGTCCGGCGAGGACTTCAACGCCATCAACCCGACGGGCTACGTGCCGGCGCTGCGCCTCGACGACGGTCAGCTGCTGACCGAGGGCCCGGCCATCGTCCAGTACATCGCCGACCAGGCCCCGGGCAAGGCGCTCGCCCCCGCGCCGGCGAGCTTCGAGCGGCTGCGCCTGCAGGAGTGGCTGACCTTCATCAACTCCGAGCTCCACAAGACCCTCGCCTCGCTGTTCAACCCGGCGCTGCCCCCCGAGGCCCGGACGATGGCGATCGCGAACGCCGGCAAGCGCCTCGCCTGGACGGACACGCAGCTCGCCGGCCGCGCGTACCTGATGGGCGAGACCTTCACGGTCGCCGACGGCTATCTGTTCACCGTCGTCAACTGGACGAACTTCGTGGGCATGCCGCTCGACGCCTATCCGAACCTGCAGGCCTACATGGGTCGGGTGGCGGCGCGTCCGGGGGTGCAGGCGGCGCTGAAGGCCGAGGGTCTGCTGAAGTGAGGGGTCGGCGCGCCGGCCGGCCCGGTCCGGCGGCGTGCCTCCCGGTCTGCCCCGCGGTCTGGCCCCCGGTCTGCCCCCTGGTCTGCCCCCGTATACTCGATCGACGATGACTGCGCGAACCTGGATCGGTGGGCTGCTCGTGGCCGGCCTGCTCGGCGGTGGCGGCTGGTGGTGGTGGCAGCAGCGGGTCGCGGCCGACGCGCCGCAGCTGCGCACCGCGAAGATCGAGCGCGGGACGCTGACCGCGACGGTCGCCGCCTCGGGCACGCTCGCCGCCACCGTGCAGGTTCAGGTCAGCTCCCAGGTGTCCGGCCAGATCCGCGAGGTCCTCACCGACTTCAACGCCGAGGTCCGCAAGGGTCAGGTGCTCGCGCGCATCGACCCCGAG
>CAIUGQ010000485.1 GCA_903898725.1 uncultured Burkholderiales bacterium
CGCCGCGGCGCCGGCCGTGCCGGCGAAGGCAGCGTCAACGTCAGCGTCAGGGTCGGGGTCGGGGGCGGGGTCGGCGGCACCGTCTTCCCACTCGGCCCCGTCCGCCCCTGCACGCCCGCCCACGTCGTCGGCCTCGTCCACCCCATCGTCGGCGTCGCAGGCAGCGTCGGCGGTACCGTCGCCGCAGCGCCCCGCCGATAGCGGCACTGCGCCGCCCGCGGCATCGGGCGACGGGGCGGTGCCGTTCGAACGGCGTCCGCCGCAACCCCTGACGATCGCCTCGCACCAGCTCGCGATCGACCTGGCGCGCAGCGGCGACCCGGTCCCCGGGCTGGCGCGCCGCTACCCGCACGTGCTGAACCAGATCTCCGCCGTGTGGGCCGACCTGCCGGTCGCCGCCGAGCTGATCGACGACCTGCTGGTCGACCGCCGCGGGGGCCGCCGCGGCTTTCCGTCCGAGGTGCTGGCCGAGCTGCTGACGGTGCGGCGCGTCGCGGTCAAGCGGATGGTCGGCCAGCCGCGCAAGCCCGCACGGCCGCAGCGCACCGACTGAACCGCAGCGCGACGCCTCAGGTGTCCTGGGCGTCCTGGGCCCCGGGCGGGCGTCGCCGGGCCGGCGGCCTGGGCGCGGGCTCGGCCTCGAACTCGTCGGCCGACCAGCGCTGCAGGAATGCCGCTGTCTCGCCGACCGGCGCGTCGAGCCAGCGGTCGTAGTCCGCCTCGGGCAGCACCACCACCATGCGCTTCTCGTCCTCGGGCTTGTGGAAGCGCTGCATCAGCGCGTGCCCGTCGGCATTGATCGTCAGCATCGTGAACGACAGCAGCTGGCCGCCGTCCGGACCGCGCCAGGCGCCCCAGAGTCCGGCGATGCCCATCGGCGCGCCGTCGCGCCGCCGGATGCGCCAGCGCACGGCACGGCCGCCCTCCCAGTTGGGTTCGTAGATCGACTCCGCCGGCACGATGCAGCGACGGCCGTAGCGCCAGGCGTCGCGAAAGCTCGGCTTCTCCGCGGCGGTCTCGCTGCGGGCGTTGTAGGTGCGGCGGCCGATCGCGAGGTCCTTCGACCAGTGCGGGACGAGGCCGAACAGCCCGATCGCGGCCTCGCGCTCATGGCCCATCGCCTGCTCGCGCGACTGCCGCACGAAGGGCGCGGCGTAGCCGGGCCAGGTCTCGTCGGGCACCGGGTCGCCCCGCATGACCGCGAAGAACAGCTTCATGCGCTCGAGGTCGGTGACCGGTACGTAGTTCGCACACATCTCGGGTCGCGGCGGGCGGGCCGATGGAGTCGATCGGCTGCAGCGTACCGCAGGCGAGGCCGCCGCCGCGCGCGTGGTAGCTTCGCGCCTGCCCCGATCCGTTCCCGTCCGACCGTACCGTCACCGCCCCCGGAGCCCGCCCGAATGCAGCGCAGGTCCTTCCTCATCGCCGCCGCCGTCACCGGCGGCGGTCTGCTGGTCGGGTGCGCGCCCGCCGCACGCCAGCAGCCTCGCGGTGCCCCGCTCGTGCTCGAGTCCGGGCAGATCGCGCTCAACGGCTGGGTCAAGGTCTCGCGCGACGGCACGGTCGTCGCGATGATGGCCCGCTCGGAGATGGGCCAGGGCGTGCACACCGCGCTGTCGATGCTGGTCGCCGAGGAACTCGACTGCGCGTGGTCGCAGCTGCGCACCGAGCAGGCCCCGGTCGACGCGCTCTACGGCAACGTCGTGGCGATCGCCGACTCCGCACCGCTGCGACCGGACGACGAGGGCCTGCTGGCCCGCAGCTTCCGCTGGGGGCTCACGACCGCAGGGCGCGAGCTCGGCTTCAACCTGACCGGCGGCTCGACGAGCGTGCGCGACCTGTGGGGTCCGATGCGCGAGGCGGCCGCGGTCACGCGCGCCACCCTCGTGGCGGCAGTGGCGCAGGCCTGGTCGGTCCCGGTCGCGCAGGTGGCGCTGGCACAGGGCACGTTCTCGGGGCCCGACGGCCGGACGATGGCCTTCGGCGATGCGGTCAAGGCACTCGGGGCGAGCCCGGTGCCGGTCTCGGCGGTCACGCTCAAGGACCCCTCGGCCTGGCGGCTCATCGGCCGGCCGATGCCGCGCGACGACGCGGCCGCCAAGACCACCGGCCGCGCGATCTTCGGCATCGACGTCCGACGGCCCGACATGCTGCACGCCGCGGTCCGGATGTCACCGGTGGCCGGAGGGCGCGTCAAGGCCTTCGACGCCGCCCGCGCGAAGACGATGCCCGGCGTCGCCGGTGTCGTCGCCTTCGAGCCGGCGGCCGGCGGCAGCGGCGGCATCGCGGTGGTCGCCGACCGGACCTGGCGCGCCGAGCGCGCGCTCGCGGCGGTCGAGGCGAGCTTCGACGACGGGCCGATGGCGGGCGTCTCGAGCGAGGCGCTGATGGCGCAGCTCGCACGTACCCTGGACACCGACAGCGGCTTCGCGCTGTGGCGGACCGGCGATGCCGAGGGCGTCATGGCCGGCAGCACGCGCCGCGTGACGGCCGAGTACCGTGCGCCCTGGCTCGCGCACGCGACGATGGAACCGATGAACTGCACGGTCGAGTACCGCGGCGACTCGGCCACCGTCTGGGCGCCGACGCAGACCCCCGGCTTCGCGCGACGGGCGGCCGCGCGCGCGCTCGACCTGCCCGAGTCGGCGGTCGAGGTCCGGGTCACGTACCTGGGCGGGGGCTTCGGTCGCCGCCTCGAGACCGACTTCGTCGCGCAGGCCGCGGCCATCGCGCGCGCGTTCCGGGGCCGTCCGGTGCAGGTGCTCTGGAGCCGCGAGGAGGACATGCGGCACGACTTCATGCGGCCCGCCTGCGTGGCCCGCTACAGCGCCGCGCTCGACGAGCGCGGACAGGTGACGGCCTGGCTCGCCGTCTCGGCGGGGCAGGCGCCGTCGGCCGCCTTCATGCCGCGCAACACCTTCATGCCCACCGCGGGCCTCGACAAGACCGCGCTCGAGGGTGCCTACGACACCGCCTACGCGTTCCCGGCGGTGCGTGTCGCGCACGTCGCGGCGGACCTGCCGGTCCCGGTCGGGTTCTGGCGCTCGGTCGGCCACTCGCACCAGGCCTTCTTCAAGGAGAGCTTCGTCGACGAGTGCGCGCACGCGGCGGGCATCGATCCGCTCGCATACCGGCAGGCGCTGCTCGCCCAGCGGCCGCGACAGCGTGCGGTGCTCGAGCTCGCCGCGGCCCGGGCCGGCTGGGGCACGCCGGTGCC
>CAIUGQ010000486.1 GCA_903898725.1 uncultured Burkholderiales bacterium
ACGGCATCTCGATGGTGGTGCTGACCATGGGCGTGCTGCTGCCCACGGTGCAGAAGGCGGGCAGCGACCTGATCTGGTTCGGCATCTTCGTCGTGCTCGTCGTCGAGATGGCCCAGATCACGCCGCCGGTGGGCTTCAACCTGTTCGTGCTGCAGGGCATGACAGGCAGACAGCTGCCGTACATCGCCCGGGTGACCATCCCGATGTTCCTGCTCATGGTCGTCGCGGTCGGGCTGATCTGGGTCTTCCCCGACATCGTGACCTGGCTGCCCCGGCAGATGCGCGCCACCCCCTGACGCGGCCATGAGCGACCTGAGCGGCCGGCGGGTCGCGGTCATCGGCGCCGGCATCGTCGGCACCTGCACCGCCTGGTATCTGCGCGAACGTGGCTTCGAGGTGGATGTGCTCGAGCGCCGCGACGGCGTGGCGCTCGAGACGAGCTGGGGCAATGCCGGCGTGATCGCGCCCGGCTACGTCACCCCGTGGGCGGCGCCCGGCATGCCTCGCAAGGTCCTGTCCTACCTGTTCGCGGCCGAGGCGCCGGTGCTGTTCCGGCCGGTGCCAAGCGTGGCGCTCGCGCGCTGGATCGCCCGGTGGCTCCATGAGTGCGAGCTGGGCCGCTACCGCCTGAACAAGGCCCGGATGCAGCGCCTCGCCTTCCACAGCCGCGATGCGCTGCACGCGCTGCGCGCACGGCTGGGCATCGACGACGGGCGCCGGCAGGGCTACCTGCAGCTGCTGCGCAGCGAGCGCGACGTGGCGATGTCGGGTCCGGCACGCGCGCTCCTCGAGGAGAGCGGCGTGCCGCACCGACTGCTGGATGCGGACGCGGCCCGTGCGCTCGAACCCGCGCTGGCCCGGGGGGTGCCGCTCGCCGGTGCGCTGTGGCTGCCCGAGGACGAGTCGGCGAGCTGTCCCGACTTCGCCCAGGCGCTGGCCGCAGCCGCGCACACGGCCGGCGTGCGGTTCGTGTTCGGCTGCACCGTCCGCCGCATCGTCGTCGAGCGGGGACGGGTCCTGGGCGTGCTCGCAGACGGGGCGCACGAGGCCACCGCCCCTGAGCGGGATGCGCCCGCCCCGGGCCTCGCCCCGGCACAACCTGGCGAACTGCGCCGGTACTCGGCGGTGGTGGTCGCCGGGGCCGTCGATGCCCTGCCGCTGCTCGCCGCCCACGGCATCCACCTGCCGATCTGGCCGGTCAAGGGCTATTCCACGACGCTGCCGCTGGCCGACGGCGACGCCGGTCCCCGGCACGCGATGATCGACGAGGCGTACAAGGTCGCCATCACGCCGTTCCCCGGCCGCATCCGGGTGGCGGGCACCGCGGAGCTGGGCAGCCGCGCCCTCGTCCCTCGGCCCGCGGCCTTGCGCACCCTCGTGAAGGTCGGTCGCGACTGGTTCCCGGATGCCGCCCGATGGCAGGACGCGAGCTGCTGGGTCGGTGCCCGCCCGATGACCCCCGACGGCCCGGCACTGCTGGGGGCGACGCCGATCGACGGGCTCTACGTGAACATGGGGCACGGCTCGACCGGCTGGGCGATGGCCGCGGGGGCGGGCCAGGTGGTGGCCGACGTCGTGGCCGGCCGCCGGCCCGAGATCGACCTGGACGGGCTCACGCTCGAGCGGCTGCGCTGAACACCGGGCGGGTGGGCGCACGGGCGCACCGGCGCACGCAGGTGCCCGCGCGTTGCGTACCATCGGACCATGCACGCCGCCCCCCTCCCCGCCCACCCGCTGCTCGGCTGTGCGGCGATCCGCGAGCTCGAGGCGCGCGGG
>CAIUGQ010000487.1 GCA_903898725.1 uncultured Burkholderiales bacterium
CCTGCGTGTCCACCATCCGGGCTGGGCGGCGCGCACGCCGCGCGACCTGGGCGCGGGCTGGGACTTCGACGACGTGCGCGACGCCTACCTGGCGAGTGTCTTCGGCGTGGATCCGGTGGCGCTGCGCCGCGAGGACCACGATCGGTACCTCGAGCTCGGCCGCGTCGTCACCGGCGAGGCGATGCGCACGACCTTCGTGCGCTGGCGGGCGCTCGGCGCACGCTGTGGCGGTGGCCTGGTCTGGACCCTGCGGGACCTGTGGGCCGGGACCGGCTGGGGCCTGCTCGACGAACGTGGCGAGCCGAAGGCCGCCTGGCACCTGCTGCGCGCCGCCCTGCGCCCGCGCACGGTCGCGATCACCGACCGGGGCGGGGACGGGCTGCGGCTGCATGTGTTCAACGACGGGCCGGTGCCGCTGGCCGCGACCCTCGAGCTCGAGCGGGTGCGCGACGGCGAGCGGCTCGGCCGCAGTGCCCTGCGCACCCTCGAGGTCGCGCCCCATGGGCAGGCCGCGATCGATGCGGTCGCGATGCTCGATGGCTTCGAGGACCTGAACCATGCGTACCGGTTCGGGCCGCGTCCGGTCGACGCGGTGGTCGCGACGCTGCGCGACGCCGACGGGGCGATGATCGACCGCTGTGTCCACCGGTGCGACACCCGGGTGGGCGCGCCGGAGCACGAGCTCGGCCTGACGGTCGAGCCCGAGGCGATGCCCGACGGCCGGCCGGGCCTGCGGATCCGCACGCGGCGGCTCGCGCTGTGGGTCGCGGTGCGCATCGCGCAGCACGTGCCCGACGACAGCTTCTTCCATCTGCCGCCCGAGGGCGAGATCCACGTCGGCCTGCGGCCGCGGGTGCCGGGCGCGCCGTTGCGCGGCACGGTGCAGGCCCTGAACGCCGCCCGCCGGGTCCGGATCGACGCATGAGCGCCCTCGAGCTCCCCGTGCCCGTCCCCGGCTGGTTCGGCCCCGAAGGCCGGCCCGCGCTCGGCTGGGTCCATCGCCCTGCGCCCGGCGCGACCGCGGGGTCCGCTGCGGGCGGGGTGGGCGTGCTGATCTGCGGACCGGTGGGCCCCGAGGCGATGGGGGTGCATCGGACGCTGCGGGCCCTCGCCGCGAGTCTGGCGCAGGCCGGCCTGCCCGCGATGCGCTTCGACTACGACGGCACCGGTGACGCCGCCGGCGACGAGCTCGATCCGCAGCGGCTCGAGGCCTGGCTGCGCTCGGTGCGCGACGCCCTGTCGGCGGGGACGCAGCGTCTCGGGGTCACGCGCTGGATCCTGGTGGGCGTGCGGCTGGGCGCGGCGCTCGCCGCGCAGGTCGCCGCTGAGCGCGACGACGTCGAGGCGCTGGTCGCGATCGCGCCCGTGCTTGTCGGGCGCGGGTTCGTGCGCGAGCTGCGCGCGTTCGCGATGGCGGGCGCCGGCCGTGGCGAAGCCGACCCGCGGGGCCTGCACGAAGTCGGGGGCTGTGCGTTCGACGAGGCCGCCTGGCAGTCGATCGCGGCGATCGACGTCTCGACGCTGGCAGGTGCGCCGCCGCGCGAGGTGCTGGTGCTCGAGGCGCGTCGAACGCCTGGGCTGGACGTCTGGGCCCAGCGGCTGGAGCGCGCCGGCTCGAGGCTGGTGGTCCGTGCGTTCGAGGGGGCGGACGCGATGATGCGCGATCCGCACGAGACCGAGGTGCCGCAGGCGATGCTGGCGACGGTGGCCGCCTGGGCGGCCGAGGTCGCCGCGCGGACGGTGGCGGGCGCATCGGCAGCGCCGCGTATCGACGGCCCGCTCGGCGATGCGCCGCCCGCCGACCTGTCACCCGTCGACGGCCCGGATGCGGCGCGTATCGTCGGCGCGGAGGGTCGCGTGCACCTCGAGCGGGTGCTGCGGCTCGGTCGCGATCGCGCCCTCGTCGGGGTGCTTGCCGAGCCGGTCGAGGTCGGCGCCGGTGCGCGGCGCGCGGGTGTGGTGATCCTGAACGCCGGCGCGGCCCACCGGGTCGGTCCGAGCCGCAGTGCGGTGATGATCGCGCGGCGCCTCGCCGCGCTCGGCCATCCGGTGCTGCGGCTGGACCTGCCCGGCCTGGGCGACAGTCCGGCCCGGCACGGCGAGCCGGACAACGTGGTCTACGCCCCGAACGCGGTCGAGGCGATCGCGGTCGCGGTGGACTGGATGCGTGCGCATCCCCGCGCGGCGGGCTGCCGGCTCGTCGGGCTGTGCTCCGGCGCCTACAACGCCTTCAAGGCTGCGGTCGCGGGCCTGCCGGTCGACGGTGTCGTCGCGATCAATCCGCTGACCTTCTTCTGGCACGGCGACGCGGGCGACGGCCCCGACGCCGAGCACCGGGTGATCGCCGAGGCGGTCCGTCTGCGCAACGCGGCGGCCAAGCCGGGCGCCTGGCGTCGGGTGCTCAGCGGCGAGGTGCCGGTCGCGGACATCGCGTCGATCGTCGCGCGCCGCGCCGGCGGCTCGCTCGCGCGGGCGCGGCGAACGCTCGCGCGCAGCGTCGGGCGGCCGATCGGCGACGACCTCGAAGCGGAACTCGCTGCGGTCGCGCGCCGGGGGGTGCCGCTGCACTTCGTGTTCGCGGCCGACGAGCCGGGTCCGGCGCTGCTGGACTTCTGCGGCGGCGCGACCGCGCGGCGCCTCGCGGCACGGGGCGCGCTCACGATCGACGACATCCCCGACGCCGACCACACCTTCACCCGCCGGGCCGCCCGCGAACGGCTGACCGCGGTGGTTGCCGCCCGTCTCGGCATGGCCGCCGTGGCCTCGGAGGCCGTCGGCGTGCGCGAGCCCGCGCTCGCCCCGGAGCGCCGGGTCTCCGCCGGATGAGCGACGAGGTCGTCGACCTCGGTCCGGGCCCGCTCGTCGTGATGCTGCACGGCTGGGCGATGTCGCCGAAGGCGCTGTCGCCGTTCGCCGCCTCCCTCGGCGCCGGCGGCACCTGGGTCTTCCCGGCGGGCCCGGTCGAGCTGGCCGACGGACTGCGGGGCTGGTGGTGGGTCGACGAGGCGGCCCGGGCGGCGGCCCGCGCCCGTGGACCGCGGGATCTCGCGACCGCCCGGCCCGAGGGGCTGGAGTCCGCCCGCCAGCGGCTGGCCGAGCTCCTGGACGGTCTGTGCGAGCGCCATCCCGGCCGTCGGCTCGTGCTGGGCGGCTTCTCGCAGGGCGGGATGCTGGCCTGCGACCACGCGCTGCGCGGTGCGCGGCCGGTGGACGGGCTGGCCGTGCTGTCAGGGGCCCGCCTGGTCTACGACGACTGGCTGCCGGCGATGCCCCGTCTGCGCGGCATGCCGGTGCTCGTCGCCCACGGCCGCGACGACACGGATCTGGCGCTGGCCGGCGCCGAGCGCCTGGCCGACGACCTGCAGGCCGCGGGTGCCCGCGTCGATCGGGTGGTGTTCGACGGCGGGCACGCGATCCCGCTGGCGGCCTGGCGCGGGGTCCGGCGGCTGGTGCGTTCGGTCGCCACGATCGCGGCGTGAGATCCGTCACCGCTGCGCGATGCGCGAGCGGCGAACATGGAAGTTATTCCCAAGTCGTACAGCGTCAGGACACGAACCCATGGCTCACTCACCGCAGCGCCGCAACGAGGCGCCCGTCGCCGCCCCGGCGCCCGACGCCGAGACGCTGTTGGCGCGGATCCGGGCGATCGCAGCCGAGGTGGCCGCGCCTCGCGCGGTGGATGTCGACGCGCGCGGCCGCTTTCCCGAGGAGACCTTCGCCGCGCTGCGCGAGGCGGGCGCCCTGTCGGCCGCGGTCCCCGTCGAGCACGGCGGCGCCGGCTGCGGCATGGCGGCGCTGGCCGAGCAGTGCGCCGCGCTGGCGCAGGGCTGCGGGGCCAGCGGCATGGTGCTCGCGATGCATCACATCCAGGTGCTGTGCCTGGTGCGTCACGCCGGCGCATCGCCGTACTTCGCGGGCGTGCTGCGCGAGCTGAGCGAGCGCCAGCTGCTGCTCGCCTCGGTGACCTCCGAGGTGGGCGTGGGCGGCGACACGCGCACCAGCCGCTGCGCGGTCGTGCCGACCGCCGACGGCATCTCGATCGACAAGGACGCGACCACCATCTCGTACGCCGAGCACTCGGACGCGATGCTGATCACCGCGCGACGCGACGTCGACGCGGCCTCGAGCGACCAGGTGATCGTCTATGCGCCGCGCGGTGCGCTGCGCCTCGAGAAGACCGCGAACTGGGATCCGATGGGCATGCGCGGCACCTGCAGCCCGGGGTTCCGCGTCCGCTTCGACGGCCGCCCCGAGCAGATCGTGCCGGTCCCGTACGCCGACGTCTCGGCGCTCACGATGGTGCCGAGCTCGCACATCCTCTGGTCGGGTGTCTGGACCGGCATCTCCGCGGACGCCGTGGCGCGAGCCTCGGCCTTCGTGCGTGCCGAGGCGCGCCGCACGCCCGGCACGGTGCCCCCGATGGCCGCGCGCCTGGCCGAGGTCTCGGTGGAACTGCAGACGATGCGCAACCACTGGCAGTCGCTCGCCCGCGAGTTCGACCGCCTGGCCCTGCAGGGCGACGGCGGCGGGCTGGCCACCATCGGCTGGGCCCTGAAGATGAACAACCTGAAGATCGCGAGCTCGGAGGCCGCACCGCGGATCGTGCATCGCGCGCTGCAGGTGATCGGGATCCAAGGCTATCGCAACGATTCGCGGTACGCAGTGGGCCGGCAGTACCGGGACGTGCTGTCCGCCTCGCTGATGGTCGCCAACGAGCGCATCGCGTCGAAGACCGCGACGATGCTCCTGGTGCACAAGGACGACTGAGCGGCATGCGGCGACGCGACGCGGAGTGACGATGGACGAAGAAGGCGAGCGGTTCCTGCAGGGTCTGGTGGCACATCGGCTGATCCTGCCGTCGGACGTGCCGGGCGTGTTCGGACGCGGTGCGGTGTTCGAGGACGTGCTCGAACGCTTCAACGCGCTGGCAGGCGCCTCGGCGGCCCCGCAGGTGCCCGAGCTGACCTGCTTCCCGCCCGTCATCGACCGCAAGCTGCTCGAGCGGGTCGACTACCTCGGCTCGTTCCCGAACCTGTGCGGCTGCGTCCACAGCTTCTTCGGCGACGAACGCAGCGCCCGGCGGCTGGCCGATCGCGTGCACGCAGGCGAGCCCTACGAAGACCTGCTCGGCCCGACCTCGGTCGTGCTGAACCCCTCGGCCTGCTACCCGGTCTATCCGACCCTCACCGGCACGCTGCCTGCGGGCGGCCGGCTGATCACCGCGACCAACTGGGTCTACCGCCACGAGCCTTCGCGCGAGCCGACCCGCATGCAGTCGTACCGGGTGCGCGAATTCGTGCGCGCGGGCCGTCCCGACGAGGTGCTGGCCTGGCGGGACGACTGGCTGGCCCGCGGCGTGGCGCTGCTGCGCGATCTCGGCCTGCCGGTGCACGAGGATGTCGCCTCGGATCCGTTCTTCGGGCGTGCCGGGCGGTTCCTCGCGGCCAGCCAGCAGGAGCAGAAGCTCAAGTACGAACTGCTGGTGCCGGTGATCTCGGCGACCCGTCCGACCGCGGTCGGCTCGTTCAACGTGCACCACGACAAGTTCGGTTCGATGTTCGACATCCGCAGCGACGACGGCGCGGTCGCGCATACCGCCTGCATCGGCTATGGCCTGGAGCGGGTGACGATGGCCCTGTTCCGCACGCACGGTCTCGAGCCGCGCGACTGGCCGGCCGACGTGCGCGCGCGCCTGTGGCCGTGATGACTGCCCACCCGGCGATGCCGGGGCTCACGGCGGCGACGCACCGTCCGCACGCGCTGCACGCCCCAGAGCGGACCTGGGTCGAGAAGAACTGCTACGTCGACGTGTGGATCGAGCTGCTCGGTGCGCTCGGCCTGGACCCGCTGGCGATGCTGGGCACGACGGTCGCGCTCGACTTCGAGGGCGACCAGTGGACGTTCTACAAGCCCTCGCATGACGAGGTGCGCGCGCTCTACGGCATCGACGTGCGCGAGCTGAACGTCTGGCGGCCGATCGATGTCCACCTCGCCGAGCACGTCGGCGCGGGGCATCTGGTGAGCACCGAGGCCGACGCGTTCTACCTGCCCGACGTCGCCGGCACCGACTACCGGCGTCAGCATGCGAAGACGACGATCGTCGTCGCGGCGGTCGATGTCGCCGCGCGCCGTCTCGGGTACTTCCACAACGCGGGGTACTTCGAGCTCGAGGGCGAGGACTTCGACGGCGCGCTCGGCGTGGGCGGGGCCGGCACGCGGCGCACGCTGCCGCTGTACGCCGAGCTGCTCAGGCTGGACCGGCGGGTGCGCCGCAGCGGCGCGGCGCTGCGCGCGCAGGCGCTCGAGCTGCTCGCCGGCCATCTGCGCCGCGCGCCGGACCGCGACCCGGTCGAGGCCTTCGCGGCCCGGATCGAGGCCGACCTGGCGGCGCTGGTCGCCGAGGGGCCCGAGGCCTATCACGCCTGGGCGTTCGCGACGCTGCGCCAGCTCGGCAGCGCGGCCGAGCTGAGCGCGCTGCACTTCGCCTGGCTGGCCGACGGGAGCACGGGGCCCTTGGCCGACGCCGCGGCCGCCTTCGAGCGGGTGGCGGTCGAATCGAAGTCGATGGTGCTGAAGGCGGCTCGTGTGGTCGTCGTGCGCAAGCTCTGGGACCCGCGTCCGGCGCTCGAGTCGATCGGCCGGGCCCGGAACGAGGGCCTGCGCGCCGCGGC
>CAIUGQ010000488.1 GCA_903898725.1 uncultured Burkholderiales bacterium
GCCGCGGCCCATGCCGAAGATGCGACGCCGGCCGCGCCCCCGGCCAGCAAGCGGGCCGCGCGCACGACGCCGCCGGCGGCCGGCGCGGGAGCACGCGCCGCGACGAAGGCGGGCGCGAAGACCGGTACGAAAGCGGGTACGAAAGCCGGTTCGAAAGCGGGCGCGAAGGCAGGCGCCAAGACGGGCGCGAAAGCCGGCACAACGGCCGGTCGGACGTCCGCTCCGAAGGCCACCGGGAAAACCGGTCCGAAGACCGCCGCGAAGCGCGCCTCCGAGGCCTGACGCCCGCCGCTCAGAAGCCGTGAAGAAACCGTAGCGAGCAGGCCCGAGCCGGCGCCGAGGAGCGCAGCCGTACCTGGGTACGGCGAGCACCGCAGGCGTCGGATCGGGACGCGCAGTAGGTTTATTCACGGCTTCTCAGACCAGCGCGTAGGTCGTCGTCGCGTGCGCGGCGAGCTTGCCGTCGGGGCCGGCGAGCTCGACCTCGCCGAACATCAGCGTGCGCCCGGGCTTGAGCACGCGCGCGAGCACCGTCAGGTCGGTGCCCGAGACCGGCCGCATGAAGCTCTGCGTCAGGCTCACCGTCGTCATCGGCCGGAAGCCGCCGAGCTGTGCGGACACCGCCAGCACCATCGCGGTGTCGGCGGCGGCCATCATCGCCTGGCCGCACACCGTGCCGCCCACGCGCGCGAGCCGCGCATCGAAGGGCAGCACCAGCGTCACCTCCCCCGGTGCGACCGCGGTCACCCGCAGACCGAGGTCCTGCACCCAGGGCGCGAACAGCTCCGCGAGCATCGCCTGCGCATCATCGATCGTCGTCATCGCTCCCACCCCCTGAATCGTCCGAGCATCCGGTAGACGACGCCGAGCGCCGTCATCATCGTCACCGACCGCATCACGTGGAACGCGGTCACCACCGGCACGCCGAGCTGCAGCGTCTTCGCCGTCAGCGCCATCTCGGCGACCCCGCCGGGCGAGGTCGCCAGCACCATCGTCGCGACCGGCACGCCGGCGCCGTGCGCCAGCAGCACCGCGAAGCACGCCGACGCCGCGATCCCGACGAAGGTCATCGCCACCACCACCGCGACGAAGCGCGGCGCCTGCGCGAAGAACGCCGGCGAGAAGCGGCAGCCGAGCGACGCACCGATCGCGACCTGCCCGGCGATCACCAGCCACTGCGGCAGCGCGCTCCAGTCGTGGCCGGTCGCCGTCAGCCCCACGGTGACCGCGAGCGGCCCGAGCAGCCAGGCGTTCGGCCACGACAGCCTGCGCCAGACGAGCGCCATCGCCACCGTCGCGGCCACCAGCATCGCGAACCCGTCCCAGTGCACGACGCGCGCGGGCATCTCGTACGGATCGCTGCCATGCAGACCGAGCAGGCGATAGGCCATCGGCAGGGTCAGCACGACGAGCATGATCCGCAGGCTGTGGGTCGCGGCGATCTGGTCAACCCGGCCGCCGGCGCGCTCGCCCTGGACCGCCATCTCGGTGGCACCGCCGACCGCCCCCGCATAGAAGGCGGTCGCGCGCGACGCCCCGGCGAACCGGCGCAGCGTCCACGCGAACATCAGCCCGAGGCACAGCGCCCAGGCGATGCCGAGCACGATCCAAGGCGCGAACGCGACCACGCGCTCGACGACCGCGGGCGCGAAGTACAGTCCGAGCACGGTGCCGATCATCCACTGGCCGAAGTTGCGCGCGGCGACCGGCGTCGACATGCCGGCACCGGCGAGATTGACGATCGCGCACGCGAGCAGCGGGCCGATCGTCCAGGGCAGCGGCGCGTTCAGCGCGGCGAGCAGCGCACCGGCCGGCACCGCGACCGCGAGCGCCTTGGCGAACGGTTTCATCGCGGCCGATCATAGCGCAGCGCAGCATGAACGCGGCTGGCGTGCCGCTGGTAACGGGTGTTACAGTTCCCGCCCGCCTCGCGCCCGCCCCGTCCCGTCGATGTCGTCCAGCAACGAACCCGGCAACCCGCCCGCGCACCGCACACCGGTGCTGATCGAAGAGGTGATCGCGGTCGCCTGCATGGTCGTGCTGGTGCTGCTGACGCTCATCAACGTCGTCATCCGCTACTTCACCGACGAGAGCTTCGCGGCGACCGAGGAGGTCTCGATCTCGCTGATGGTCATCATGACGGTCGCCGGCGCCTGCGCGGCGGCCGCGCGCGACCGTCACGTGCGCATCGAATACTTCTACGAGACCGGCAGCGCGGGCCGGCGCAAGCGGCTGGCGCTGCTGTCGGCGGCGGTGACCTGCGTGTTCTTCGTCGTGCTGGGCGTGCTGTCGGCGCGCGTGGTCTGGGACGAGTACCGCTACGAGGAGACCACCATGGCGCTCGGCCTGCCGCGCTGGTGGTTCACGGTGTGGGTGCCGGCGATGTGCCTGGTGCTCGCGGCCCGCGCCGCCGGCGTCGTGGGCAAGGTGCGCCGCGGGCTGATGCTGCCGGGCGCCGACCCCGGGGCCGCCGAGGCCGTCGGCTCGCCGCTGACGGGCGGTGCGCATGCAGCCGACCTCGACCGCGCGCAGTCGCGCGCCGACGCGACGCGGGGCGACCGATGATCGGCCTGATCCTCTTCGTCGCGTTCTTCGGGCTGATGTTCCTCGGCGTGCCGATCGGCGTGGCCCTGGGCGTCGGCGGCATGGTCGCGATCATGCTCGAGAACCCCGACACCATGCTCTGGGGCACGCTCGCCGCGCCGCAGAACTTCCATGCCGGCATCGCCAAGTACCCGCTGCTGGCGCTGCCGATGTTCGTGCTGGTCGGCTCGATCTTCGACCGCTCGGGCGTCGCCAAGCGGATGGTCGAGTTCGCCATCGCCTGCACCGGCCGCGGCCCGGGCATGCTGCCGGTGGTCGCGATCCTGGTCGCGATGGTGCTCGGCGGCATCTCGGGCTCGGGCCCGGCCAACGCCGCGGCGGTGGGCGGCGTGATGATCGCGGCGATGGCGCGTGCCGGCTACCCGGCGCCGTTCTCGGCCTCGATCGTCGGCGCGGCCGCCGCCACCGACGTGCTGATCCCGCCGTCGATCGCGTTCATCGTCTACAGCGTGATCGTGCCCGGTGCCTCGGTGCCTGCGCTGTTCGCCGCCGGCATGTTCCCGGGCATCCTCGCCGGCCTCGCGCTGATCATCCCGGCGATCTGGCTGTCGCGCCGGCACGGTCTGGGCGCGGCCGAACGCGAGCTGCCGCGGCCGCCGTTCTGGAAGAGCCTGCGCGAGGCCTCGTGGGGGCTGGCCGCGCCGGTGCTGATCCTCGGCGGCATGCGTGCCGGCTGGTTCACGCCGACCGAGGCCGCGGTGGTCGCGGTGGTCTACGGGCTGTTCGTCGGCATCGTCATCCACCGGACGATGGGCCTGCGCGACCTGTGGGACACCTTCCGCGAGGCCACCGAGATCTCGGCGGTGATCATGCTGGTGCTGGGCCTGGCCGCGATCTTCGCCTACGCCGTCTCCACCCTCGGCCTGGCCGATCCGCTGGTCGACGCGATCCGCGCGCTCGGCTGGAGCAGCGCGCTCACGCTGACGCTGCTGGCCGCGCTGCTGCTCGTCGTCGGCATGTTCCTCGACGGCGTGTCGATCTTCCTGATCTTCCTGCCGCTGCTGCTGCCGCTGATGAAGCTGTACCAGTGGGACCCGGTGTGGTTCGGCGTGCTGCTGACCATGCTGGTGGCGATCGGCCAGTTCACGCCCCCGATGGCGGTGAACCTGCTGGTGTCGTGCCGCATCGCCGGCGTGCGCATCGAGCAGACCATCCCCTGGGTGGGCTGGCTGGTGTTCTCGTTCCTGATGGCCGCCGCGCTGGTGGCCGTGTTCCCCGAGCTCGCGCTGTGGCTGCCGCGCTCGCTCGGCTATTGAGTCCTCAAGACGCTTTTCCCCAAGGAGACACAGCAATGAAACGACGCGAGATCCTGAAGACCGGCGCAGCCGGCGGCGCGGTGCTCGGCTTCCCGACCATCCTCAAGGCGCAGAACGCCTACCGGCCCGAGTACAAGATGTCGACGGTGGTCGGCACGGCACTCGCCTGGGGCAAGTGCGGCGAGAACTTCGGCAACTTCGTGCGCGAGCGCACCAACGGCCGGATCAACATCAAGCAGTACCCGGGCTCGAGCCTGGTGCAGGGCCAGCAGGACCGCGAGTTCGCGGCGATGCGCCAGGGCATCATCGACGTGCTGTGCGGCGCGCCGATCAACTGGTCGGGCACGGTCCGCGAGTGCGGCGCGTTCGCGCTGCCGTTCCTGATGCCCGACCACAAGGCGTACGACGCGGTCGTGCAGTCCGACGCGGTGCAGAAGGACTTCTTCGACATCATCCGCAAGTCGGGCGCCGAGCCGCTGGCCGTCGGCGAGACCGGCTATCGGCAGCTGTCGAACAGCAAGCGCGTCATCCGCAAGCCCGAGGACCTCAAGGGCCTGAAGGTGCGGATCGTCGCGAGCCCGATGTACCAGGAGATCATGGCCGGCATGGGCGCGAACCCGACGGCGATGAGCTGGGCCGACGCGCAGCCCGCGATGGCCTCGGGCGCGGTCGACGGCCAGGAGAACCCGATGGAGCTGTTCCTCGGCCTGAAGGTCCACCAGCTCGGCCAGAAGTTCGTGACCAAGTGGAACTACTCCAACGACATCCTGCTGATCGCGATCGCCAACCCGATCTGGCAGTCGTGGTCGCCGCAGGACCAGAAGATCGTCCGCGAGGCCGCGATCGATGCGGCCAAGGAGAACCTGCGCCAGGTCCGCGACATCTACGCCAAGGACGTCGAGTCGGTGCGCGCGCTGGGCGTGGACGTGACCGTCCCGACCGCCGCCGAGATGGAGCAGTGGCAGATCGCCTGCCGCCGCCCGTACGCGCGCTGGAAGGCGCAGATCAACCCCGGACTGATCAGCAAGTTCGAGGAGGTCGTCGCCCGCAGCCGCAAGGCCTGAGGCAGGCCGGTGGCCCGCGCACGCACGCCGGCGGCGGATCGCGACGACGCGCCGCCGCACGAGCGCACGCTGCTCTTCGCGATGGTCCGGCTGGTCAACCTGACCGCCCGGCCTTTCCAGGAGGGCATCGGGCGCAGCCACCGGCTGGGCCTGTCCGAGTGGCGCGTGCTCGCGGTGCTGCAGGCCCACCCCGGGTCGGCGGCCACCGCGATCGCGCAGCGCACCGGGCTCGACAAGATGAGCGTGTCGCGGGCGCTGGCCTCGCTGGAGTCGGCCGGCCGCATCCTGCGGCGGCCCGATCCGGACGACGGCCGTCGCGCGCTCGCCTGGCTCACGCCCGCCGGACGGCGGCTCTACCGCACGCTGCGGGGCGAGGCCCTGGCGCGTGAGGTGGCGGTCACCGGCACCTTGAGCACGACGGAGCGCCGGCAGCTGACCGCACTGCTCGAGCGGATGACCGCGGCGGTGCTCGCCGCCGACGGCCTCGAGGACGTCGACGCGGCCTGAGCGCCACGGCCCCGGTCGGCCCCGTTGGTGCCGGTCAGAAGCCGAACAGCTCGGCCGGCCCCGACGGCGGCTCGACCCACTGCAGCGGGCCCTCCGCCCAGCCGAGCAGCAGCGCACCGAACGGACTCGCGAGGCTGAACTCGGCGCCCGGCTCGATCACCACGAAGCAGCCGGCGTGCGCGACGCGCCCGTCGATCTCGAGCAGGCCGCCCCGCACCCAGAGCTCGACATGGTCGCTCGCGCGAAGCCGCGCGATGCGCGCCTGCGGCCGGATCGAGAGCTGCACCATGCGGTGCGGATCGCCGGTGCCCGCGTAGTCGAACACCATGCGCCGCTCGACGCCGTCGAGACCAGTCGGGGCAGCGACGAGCGCATCGACCGCGACGTTGATGTCGGGCGGCACCTCGGGGGCGGGGTTCGTCAGCGCGGCATGGCGCGCGCCGGCATGCAGCGAATGCAGCGGGCCGTCCTGCGGCGGATAGGTCACCGGGCCCTGCAGCCGCGCGACGAACAGCGTGCGCGCGTAGGTGATCGCGTCGTGCGTCGCGCCCTTCAGGTTGATGCCGACCTCGCCGGTGCGGATCGCGCCCTGGTAGTCGGTGAGCCCGCCGTCGACGAAGTAGCTGGTGGCCACGCCCTGGTGCTGGTGCAGGCCGGAGCGGACCATCGGCTCCATGCCGATCAGCCCGAGGAACCAGCCGCGCTCGGCGTCGCGCCGCACGACCTTCTGCACCACGCCGTCCTTGCCGGCGCCCTGCCAGGCCATCGCGGCCGGGTCGTAGACGTAGGTGCCGCCGCGACCGCCGCGGCGGTGCAGCTCGACGGGCGGGGTGGACGGTGCGCTGGCGATCTGGGTCATGGCGGGTCTCCTCGCCAGATCGTAACACTCGTGACGAATCAGGTCGACCGCGGCCTTGGCGCCCTCGCGCCCTCGCGCGATGCTGCGTTGCACCGTGCCCGCGCGCAGCCGCAGGCCTACACTGGCCGGATGCCCTCCCTGCCGGCCGACCCCGCCGTCGACACGACCGAGCCCGCCCGCGCGCCCTTCCCCGAGGTGCGCCGCGTCGGCGTGGGCGCGCCGCTGCGCTGGCTCGCGCAGGGTGCCGGCGACTTCCGCCGCCGGCCGCTGCCCAGCCTGTTCTACGGCGTGTGCTTCGCGGCGATGGGGTGGCTGCTCGGCGCGCTGCTGCGCCCCGCCCCCGGCACGATGATGGCGCTGACCGCCGGCTTCCTGCTGGTCGGTCCGTTCATGGCGATGGGGCTCTACGAGATCGCGCGCCGCACCGAGGCCGGGCTGCCCTGCAGCCTGCCGGCCACCACGGTCGCCTGGCGGCGCAACCTCTCGAACATCGCCATCCTCGGCATCGGGATGGGCGTGCTGCTGGCGCTGTGGGCACGCTCGTCGATGATGGTCATCGCGATCTTCTTCCCGCGGAAGATGCCCGGCATGGGGGTGCTGCTCGACGAGCTCGCGCGCGGCGCGAACGCCGGCTTCATCGTCGCGTGGCTGGGGGTGGGGGCGGTGTTCGCGACGCTGGTGTTCGCGTTCACCGTGGTGGCGATCCCGCTGATGCTCGACCGCGGCACCGACGCCATCACCGCGATGCTCGCGAGCGCGCAGGCCTTCGGCCGCAACCTGGTGCCGATGGCGGTCTGGGCGGGGCTGATCGTGGCGGTGACGCTGCTCGGCTTCGCGACCCTCTTCACGGGTCTGATCGTCACCGTGCCCTGGATCGGGCTGGCGACCTGGCACGCCTACCGCGACCTGGTCGCCCCGGCACCGGATCGGGACACGCCGTAGCGCCGTCCCGGGCGGGGGGTTCAGCCGTTCGGCGACGCAGCGCCGCGGCGGGTCGGTGAATCGGCGGTCCGGTGGTTCAGCCGTCCAGACGGCCGATCGCGGCGCGACGCGCGCGATGCAGCTCGGTGTCGGCGGCCCGCACCAGCCCTTCGAGTCCGCAGGACCGCACGCCCGGGGGCACGGCCGCCGCACCGATCGTGCAGGACAGGGTCCAGACCCGGCCGGCGAGCGCCAGGCTCAGGCCTTCGACGCCTTCGCGCAACCGCTCGGTGATCACGCCCAGCGCGTCCTCCGACGCCCCGGGCAGCACCGCGAGGAACTCGTCCTCGCGCAGCAGCGCCAGGCGGTCGTCGCCGCGCAGCCGGCGGCGCAGGCAGTCGGCGACCGCACGGGTCACCTGCTCGCCGGCGTCGGTGCCGTGCATCGCACGGATCGCGGCGAACTGGTCGACGTCGACGATCACGACCGCGTCGCCGCGGGCCGGGCGGCGCGCGCGTCGGGCACCGGTCTCGCCGGGCTGCGTCCTGGGGCTCGTCTGGGTCTGTCTGTCCATGGTCTCGTCACTCGTGCAACCGTGGACCGAGTCTAGGCCGCGCCTCGCGGTGACACGCAGGACATCCGTCACGACGGGCGTCGGTGCGTGCTGCCCGATCGTGTAGGCAGCGCCGCCCGTCGGTGGTGGCGACCCGTTCGCAGGGCGGATCGATTCCGGCGCGTCACAAAGTGCGCCCAACGCCCGTCGGATCGGCCGAACCCGGCCCGCTGTGACGGTCCAGCGCAGTCGGCTAAGCCGGCACCGGCCGGCTTAGCCGCTGCCGCCGGTCACGCGCGGCGCATCAGCGTCTGCGCCGCCGTGACGATCCTCTCGGGCGACAGGCGGGCCTGCGCCTCCAGCCCCGGCGAATAGCCGACGGGCGCACGCGGCGCGCCCAGCCGCGCGACCCGAGCGACCCCCGCCTCGGCGAGCGTCGCGACGATCTCGGCCCCGAAGCCGGCAACCTGCACGGCCTCGTGCACGACCAGGACGCGGCGGGTGCGCTCGGCCGACGCGAACACCGCGTCGCGGTCCCACGGCCACAGCGTGCGCAGGTCGATCACCTCGGCGTGCACCCCCTGCGCGGCCAGCGTCTCGGCCGCCGCCAGCGTCCAGTGCAGCGCCTTGCTCCAGGTGACGATCGTCAGGTCGCCGCCGGTGCGCGCGACATTCGCACGGCCGAGCGGCACCGGCTGCGCCGTGTGGACCTCGCCGCTCGTGCCCCACAGTTCCTTGTGCTCGAGGTAGGCGACCGGGTCGCCGCAGTCGATCGAGGCGCGCAGCAGGCCGTGATGGTCCTGCGGCGTCGCGGGCGCGACCACGACCAGCCCGGGCACGTGCGCGAACCAGGCCTCGAGCGACTGCGAGTGCTGCGCGGCCGACGCGCTCCAGATGCCGATGGGCATGCGGATCACCATCGGCACGCGGCCCTGGCCGCCGAACATGAAGCGGTTCTTCGCGGCCTGGTTGACGATCTCGTCCATCGCGCACAGCGCGAAATCCATCACGCGCATCTCGACCACGGGCTTCAGGCCCGTGAGCGCCATGCCGACCGCGGCGCCGACGATCGTCGACTCGGAGATCGGCGTGTCGATCACCCGATCGCCGCCGAACTCGGCCTGCAGGCCGCCGTACTGGCCGAAGATGCCGCCGCGACCGACGTCCTCGCCGAGCGCGACCACCCGCGGGTCCTCGCGCATCGCCTGCGCGAGCGCCACGTTGCCCGCCTGCACATACGTCATCGTCGCCACGTTCGTCGCCCCGTTCTTCGCATCGTCCTTCGCCGTCTTCACCGCGCCGCTCATCGCCACACCCCCGCACCGACGTCCTGGATGTCGGTATACGCCGCCTCCGGCTCGGGCCAGGGCGCCGCCGCCGCCGTCTCGATCGAGCGCGCGAGCTCGGCGCGCGCCTCGGCCATCACCGCGTCGATGCGCGCCGCCGGCACGCCGCGCGCGGCCAGCTTCGCCTGCACCGCGGGCAGCGGGTCGCCCTTGAGCGCCGCGGCGACCTCGGCCGGATCGCGGTACGCCGCCGGGTCGACCGACACGTGGCCCTTGAAGCGGTAGGTCTTCGCATGCAGCAGCCGCGGACCGCTGCCGGCGCGGATCTCGGCGACCAGGCGCTGCGCGGTGGCATGCACCGCCTCGACGTCCATGCCGTCGATCGTCACCGAGGGCACGCCCGAGGCGGCGGCGCGCGCCGCCGCGCCATCTCCCGCCGAGATCGTCGAGGTCTTGGTCGTCGCCGACCACTGGTTGTCCTCGCAGACGAAGAGCATCGGCAGCCGGAACGCGGCCGCCCAGTTCAGGCCCTCGGCGAAGGGTCCGCGGTTGATCGCGCCGTCGCCGAAGAAGCTCACCGCGATCGCGTCGACGCCGCGCAGCTTGAGCGACTGCGCCGCCCCCACCGCGATCGGGATGCCTGCGGCCACCACGCCGTTGGCGCCGAGCATGCCGACCGAGAAGTCGGCGATGTGCATCGAGCCGCCCTTGCCGCCGCAGTAGCCGCCAGCCTTGCCGAACAGCTCGAGCATCATCCGCGTCGGGTCCGCGCCCTTGGCGAGCGTGTGGCCGTGGCCGCGGTGCGTGGAGGTCAGGCAGTCGGCGGGCCGCAGGTGCGCGCACACGCCGGCGGCGACCGCCTCCTGCCCGGTGGACAGGTGCAGCGGGCCGCGCACCGCGGCGTTGCCGATCGCCTGACCGAGCACGGCGACGCCGCCTCGGCTCGCCTCCTCGGCGGCGTCCTCGAACGCGCGGATGCGGCACATGGTGCGATACAGGGACAGCAGGGTGTCGTCGGACAGGCTCATCGCTCGGACCATAGGTGGGTCGGCCGATTGTACGGAAAGCCCCCGTGGCCCCCGAGCGACCGCGATTCCGAGGACACCGTGGCAGACTGACGCCATGCCCAAGCCGACCGCTCCGACCCGGGACCTGGAATCCGACGCGCCCCACGGCCCCTCGATCTACCTGATCTCGCCCTCGGGCGCGGTGGCCGACCCCGAGCGGGCGCGTCGGGCGGCGGGCATCCTCGATGCGCTCGGCCATCCCGCGAGCTTCGACCCCGCGGCGCTCAAGCGCTCGCAGCGCTTCGCCGGCACCGACGCGCAGCGTGCCGCGTCGTTCACGCGCGCCGCGGCCCAGGACGCGCCGGTGGTGATGATCACCCGCGGCGGCTACGGCATGGGCCGGCTGCTGCCGCTGCTCGACTTCCGCGCGCTCGCCCGCGCGGGCAAGCAGTGGGTCGGGCTGTCGGACTTCACCGCCTTTCACCTCGCGATGCTCGCGCGCGCCAAGGCGATCACCTGGGCGGGGCCCGCGCTGCTCGACGACTTCGCGGTCGATGCGCCCGGCGACGTCGACGAGATCACGCTCGGATGCTTTCGCGAGGCGATGTCGGGCGCGCTGGAGATCGTCGGCTTCAAGGCCGCCGGCCCCGAGGGCGTGGACGTGCGCGGCACGCTCTGGGGCGGCAACCTGTCGGTGCTGTGCGCGATGCTCGGCACGCCGTGGTTCCCGAAGGTCAAGGGCGGCATCCTGTACCTCGAGGACGTCAACGAGCACCCGTACCGCATCGAGCGGATGCTGGTGCAGCTGCTGCACGCGGGCGTGCTCGATGCGCAGCAGGCGGTGGTGCTCGGCTACGTGAACCGCTATGCGCTCGCGCCGCACGACCGCGGCTACGACCTGCCGGCGGCGCTCAAGTGGCTGCGTGCGCAGACGAAGACCCCGATCGTCACCGGACTGCCCTTCGGGCACGACCGCCCCAAGCTCACGCTGCCGCACGGTGCGACCGTCGGCTTCGCGACCGAGCGCCGCCAGGGCTGGCTGGTCTTCGACCACGTCAACCACGACCACTGAGCCGGGCCCGCGCCCGATGATCCCCGGCCTGCTGCAGCTGCTGGTGTTCCAGGGGATCGGCGAGCTCCTCGCGCGCTTCGTGCTGCCGGTGGTGCCGGGGCCGGTCATCGGGCTGGTCGCGCTGCTCGCCTGGCTGCGGCTGCGCGGACGCGTGGGCGATGGGCTCGAGCAGGTGTCGGGGGCGTTCTCGCGGCACCTCGGGCTGCTGTTCGTGCCGGCGGCGGTCGGCGTCGTGATGTTCGTGCCGCAGCTTCGCGAATCGCTGCCGGGGCTGCTCGCCGCGCTGGTGGCCAGCGTGGTGGCGACGATCGCGGTCTCGGCGTGGGTGCTGAAGGTGCTGTCGCCGCACGAGGACAGCGTGGACAGCGAAGACGGCAAGGCCGGCCAGGAGGGCGCGGAGCGATGAACACCTCGCTGCCGCCGATCCA
>CAIUGQ010000489.1 GCA_903898725.1 uncultured Burkholderiales bacterium
GCACGCGCCATCGGGGCGAGCATCGCCGCCGGCATCAGCCCGCAGTGCCCGACGTCGACCTCGCGCTCGTGTGCGGCGAGCAGGTCCGCCGGCACCGCGTCGAGCCCGAGCGCGGCGCGCGCGGACGCATCGAACGCCGCGCCGTAGCCTTCGCGGATCACCCGCGAGGCGTCGGTTCGAGACAGGTTCGCCGCGACGATCGGCAGGTCGTTGTCGAGCGCCAGGCGCAGGAACGGCCGGTACAGCGACCAGTCCCAGCCGTCCCGGCCCGCGGCCTGCGCGATCAGCCAGTCGACGTCGCGGGGGCGCTCGCGGCGGGCGCGCTCGACATCGGCCTGACGCTCGCGGTCGAGCTGCTCGAAGGCGATCGCCGGGCGTGCGCCCGCGGCGATCAGCCGCGCCAGCGCCTCGGCGCGCAGCGCATGCTGTGCGGCGTTGTCGTGGACCTCGCCGAGCAGCACCACCGGGACGCCGCGCATCGCATCGGCGAGCGCCTGTGGTTCGGCGGCCAGTGCCGCGGGCGCCCCGGTCGCGGGGACGAGCGCGCATCCGCTCGCAACGAGGGTGGCCAGGACGAGCGCGAGCAGGCGGACCACGGTTGAAGGCTTCGGGCGTGAGGTCATGGCGTTCCGGCGGCAGGCGTCATCGGGCCGGGGCGGCCGCGGTCGTGCGTGAGCGTAGGCGATGCGGGGCGCGGACGCCAAGCGGGGCCGCGACGCATCAGCCGCCGCGCAGCAGCCGCTCGATCGGCGCGGGCAGTCCCTGGTTCGGCTTGATCGGGGGCGGTGCGTAGCCGCCGGCGGCGGGCCGACGCGTGCGCAGTGCCGCGAGCGTCTCGGCCTGCCGGACCGCGCTGGAGACCCCGTCGACCAGCGGCACCGGGACGCGGTCGCGGATCGAGCGCGCCAGCCCCGCGAGCGGCGCCCCGGCGATGATGACGACATCGGCGCCGTCCTCCTCGACCGCCTGCCGGCACAGCGCCTCGAGCGCGGCCTCATGGTCGGCCTGCACGCTGCCCGGGTCGCGCAGCGGCGTGTCGAGGAAGCGAAAGCCCGCGAGCCGGTCCGACAGACCGCAGGCGGCGACCGTGTCGCGGTACCAGCCGACGATGCGGCGGCTGATCGCCACGATCGAGAAGCGTGCGCCCAGCAGGCAGGCGGTGGCGAGCGCCGATTCGGTGAGCCCGACCACCGGCACCGGCACGGCTTCGCGCAGCGCCGGCATCCCCGGGTCGCCGAAGGCGGCGACGATCACCGCATCGTGACCGCTCCAGTGCTCGCCGGCGAGGCAGGCGGCCGCGTAGCCGCCGACCAGCGCCTCGAAGCGCGTCTCGATGTAGGCGACGCCGAAGCTGGCGGTGACCGCGGTGAATTCGGTGCCGGGCGATGCGGCGCGTCGGGCCTCGGCCTCGATCAGCGCGGTGACCGATTCGGAGATGTTCGGATTGATCAGCAGGATCTTCATGGCGTGCGTGTCCTCGTCGTGTCGGTCGCGGTCTGGTCCGGCGTCTCGTCCATGGCCGCGCGCAGGATGGTCCCGACGTCGTCGGGCCCGGGCCGGGGCATGCGCGCGAGCACGCGATGCTCGACATGCCCCAGGTGCTCGGCCATCGCACGGACCGCCGCTGCGGGGTCCCGTCGGCGCAGCGCCCGCACCACCGCTTCGTGCTCGGCGACCGAGCAGCCGCCGGCCTCGGGCGACTCGAAGAGCGCGACGAAGAGCTGCGTGCGCGCGACCAGCCCGCGCACCGAGGCCGACAGCTCGGGGTTGTCGAACAGGTCCGCCAGCACGCCGTGGAAGTCGCCCGCCAGCTTCACCGCCTCGTCGCGACGGCCGTCGCGACGGGCGCGGCGCTCGCGCTCGAGCTGCGCATCGAGCGGCGCGAGCCGTGCGCGGTCGGCGCGCTCGGCGAGCATGGCCACGGCGCCGCATTCGAGCACGCGCCGCAGTTCGTAGACGCGCCGCACGTCGTCCGGTGTCGGCTCGGGCACGAAGGCGCCGCGGTTCGGCCGCAGCTCGAGCCGGCCTTCCTCGCCGAGCCGCAGCAGCACCTTGCGCACCGCGCCCCGGGTGGTGCCGAAGGTCTCGGCCAGCTGCCGTTCGCGCAGCGCGGTGCCCGGGCGCAGCGCGCCCGACAGCAGCGCCCGGAGCACCGCATCGCGGACCACGGCCTCGGAGCGGCGCGTGGAGGGCGTGCCGGTCGGACCGGGTGCCGGCGTCGCGCGAC
>CAIUGQ010000490.1 GCA_903898725.1 uncultured Burkholderiales bacterium
CTCTCGGCGAATGCCTCGGCTCAACCCACCCGTGCGCCGCAAGCATGCGACACACGCAAGAACGATCGCCCGAGCAGTGATCGGGCCATCGAGCTTCGGGCACCAGGGCACCCGAAACCCGAACCGTTCTTAGCGCTTGGAGAACTGCTTCCTGCGGCGGGCCTTGTGCAGACCGACCTTCTTGCGCTCGACTTCCCGCGCATCGCGCGTGACGAGGCCGGCGCCGGACAGCGCGGGCTTGAGCGTCGCATCGAAGTCGATCAGCGCGCGGGTGATGCCGTGGCGGACGGCGCCAGCCTGGCCGGTCTCGCCGCCACCGGCGACGTTCACCTTGATGTCGAAGACGCCGACCATGTTGGCGACCTCGAGCGGCTGGCGAGCGACCATGCGGCCGGTCTCGCGGGCGAAGTAGGCGTCGAGCGGCTTGCCGTTGACGACGATATCGCCCTTGCCCTTCTTGATGAAGACGCGAGCCACCGACGTCTTGCGGCGGCCGGTGCCGTAGTTGTATTCACCGATCATGGGTGAGTCCTGGTGCGCGGTGCGCTGGGGGTCAGACTTCCAGCGCCTTCGGCTGCTGGGCGGTGTGCGGGTGGGTCGACTCTGCGTAGACCTTCAGCTTCTTGATCATCGCGTAGCCCAGCGGGCCCTTGGGCAGCATGCCCTTGACCGCCTTCTCGAGCGCACGGCCGGGGAACCGGGCCTGCATCTTCTCGAAGTTGGTCTCGCTGATGCCGCCCGGGTAACCCGAGTGGCGGTAGTACTTCTTGTCCTGCGGCTTGGACCCGGTCACACGGATCCGCGCGGCGTTGACGACGACGATGAAGTCGCCGGTGTCGACGTGCGGGGTGTACTCGGGCTTGTGCTTGCCGCGCAGGCGCAACGCGATCTCCGCGGCCAGTCGCCCGAGGACTTTGTCGGAGCCGTCGACGACGAACCAGTCGCGGCGCACTTCATGGGGTTTGGCGGAGAAAGTCTTCATGGCCTGACGAATTCTGTGAAGCCGACTATCATAACCGGAAGCGGGCGCCGGCGTCAAAGCTGTGCGCACCGGCCGCGCTGGCGAGGCCGCGCAGGGGGGGCCGGACAGAAAAAAACCCGGGCGGTGAGGCCCGGGTTGAATCCACCATTGGAGGAGGGTGGAGGAGACAGCGGAGATCGCCGCCGGTGACGGCCTGCGATCGATGGATTGATGCTAGCACCGGTTTATTGTGCTGTGCAAGATAACCGGACTCGACTCTAGAGTCTTGCCTCTAACTCGGCATTCGACGAGGTTTCCGACCCGCGACAGCAAGCCAGACCGCCCGCGATCGCCTCGTTTTCCCGCAACGCAACAACCCGATGAAGCGGTACTGACATGGAATCCCTCGTGAGATGGACCGGCCCCGGCACGATGAGCTTCGTCGCCGAGACCGGCAGCGGCCACGCCGTGGTCATGGATGGCGCCCCGGAAGGCGGCGGCCGCGATCTCGGCCCCCGGCCGATGGAAATGGTGCTGCTGGGCACCGGAGGCTGCACCGCCTACGACGTGGTGCTGATCCTGAGGAAGAGCGGCCAGGACGTCCGCGGCTGTGAGGTGGCGCTCAAGGCGGAGCGCGCGGAAACCGACCCGAAGGTGTTCACCTCGATCGAGTTCCGGTTCACGGTGCGAGGGCGCGGCCTGAAGCCGAACGTGGTGGAGCGCGCGATCAAGCTGTCGCACGACAAGTACTGCTCGGCATCGGCGATGCTGGCCAAGACGGCCGAGCTGAAGATGAGCTGGGAGATCGTCGAGGACTAGGCGGCACAGGCCAGGCGGCGTGGCGCCTGCCCTCAGATCCGGTGCGCCGTCCCGGTCATCACCTTCGCGGCGAGCCGCATGGCCACCCTGACGGGCTCCGGGAGTGGCGCCGCGCCGAGTGCCTGTGCCTGATCGGCATGCCCGCCCTCGTCTTGCTTCATCTGCTCGACGATCGCGCGCGACACCACGTCGCCCGCCGGCAGCTGCTCGAGATGTTCCGCGAGGTGCCGCTCGACCTGGCGCTCGGTCTCGACCATGAAGCCGAGCGAGAACCGGTCGCCGACGCGGCCGGCGAGCGCCCCGAAGGCGAACGAGCCGGCATACCAGAGCGGATTGAGCAGCGAAGGCCGGGCGCCGAGCTCGTCGAGACGGCTCCTCGTCCAGGCGAGGTGATCCCCCTCCTCGGCGGCGGCCTCCCGGAAGAACTGCTCGAGCCGGGGGTCGGACGTCGTGGCTGCCTGCCCCTCGTACAGGGCCTGCGCACAGACCTCGCCGACATGGTTGACCCGCATCAGCGCGCCGGCCAGACGCCGGTCGGCCTCGGGGAGCGGATCGCCGAGCACCTCCGATGCGGGGCGGGGCATCGGGCGGCTGGCACCGGGCGAAGCGGCGATCGCACCCATCGCACGGCCCGCACCGGCGAGCAGCCGGTCGAGCGCCGTGAGGCGTCGCAGGGTCGGGGGATTCGTCATGGCCCACCTATTGTAGGGGGGCCGCCATTGCGCATCCGAAACCCGACGGACGGACGATGGACGCCGCATCGGCCGCCTTGACGCCTGTTGCTACAAAGAGACAGAGTACGCCCGGCGCCCAGTCGCGGGACCCGCTTTTCCTTTGCCCTCAGGGACTTTTTGGCGAGAATGTTCAACAACTTCCGGCCGAAGAGTTTTCTCGGGGAGTTGGGGTGTCGGGTTCGTCCAGGCGCCTGTGGAATCCAGAAACCTAGGAGATTGATCAATGAAGAAATCGCTTCTCGCAGTGGCTGTCGCGGCCGCCCTGCCGACGTTCGCTCAGGCGCAATCGTCGGTCACGCTGTTCGGTATCCTGGACGCATCGGTCGAGTACTCGAACGAAGACGCGAACCGCGCGATCAACGCCACGACCGGTGCCGTCGGCACTGCTGACTCCGGCCTGCGCCTGAACAGCGGCACCCAGAGCGGCTCGCGCTTCGGCGTTCGCGGCGTCGAAGACCTCGGTGGTGGCCTGAAAGCCATCTTCACCATCGAGCATCGCCTCTCGGTCGACACCGGCGACACCGCCGGCGGCGGCTTCAACAACGCCAACGGCAAGTTCTGGAACGGCCAGGCGTGGGTGGGTCTCGAGACCCGCTTCGGTAACATCACTGCTGGTCGTCAGTACAGCCCGATTTTCTGGGCCCTGATCCCGGCTGACTTCACCGCCTACGGCTTCTACAACAACTGGGCCGGCTTCAGCGGCACCGGCTTCAGCCCGATCACCCCCCAGGGCCCGATCCGTCTGGACAACTCGGTGTCGTACAAGTCGCCGACGATGGGCGGCCTGACCGTCTACGGTACGTACGCCATGGGTGAGAACCTCACCGGCGTCGGCCCGAGCGGCGACATCATGGGCATCGCCGCGGGTTGGCAACTGGGTGGCCTGTACCTGGCCGCCGGTTACCACTCGATCGACGTCTCGGCCGCGAGCGCGCTCGAGACCGTCCTGGCCGCGACCGCGTCGTACAAGTTCACGAACTTCGGTCTGTCGGTGGGCTACACCCAGCAGGAATTCGTCGGTGGCGGCGAAGTCTCGACCATCCTTGGCAGCTTGTTCGCCAACTTCGGTCCGGGCACCCTGTTCGTCAACGTCGCGATGGTCAGCCCGGACACCGCGGTCACGAAGAACGACGACAGCCTGCAGCTGGGCGTTGCGTACTCGATGCCGCTGTCGAAGCGTACCAACTGGTACGTCGGCCTGGGCATGAACGATCTGACGGGCCTGCAGCCCCGTGCCTCGACCGTCTCGGTCGACGGTGCGATGCGCGCCACCGTGGGTCTGCGTCACCTGTTCTGATCGGCAACCGGCCTAGTGCCGGTTTCGATCCGAGCATTGGAAGCGCCGGGGCAACCCGGCGCTTTTTTTTCGCCCTCTGCCTGCCGCTCGAGGCGAGCCGGCCTCGAAGGGACGCACGAGGAAGTACCGCGGCGGCAGTCCGAACCGATATGATTGAAGCTTGATATATTCAAGCTTGAAGTATCTGAACGGAGGCGACGATGGATGCGCACGCAGCCGACCACGAGACGCGGCTCGAAGCCGACGACCACTTCGCGCTGAAGCTGTGGCTGCGGATCCTCACCTGTTCGAACCTGATCGAGGCACGGATCCGGCACAACCTGCGCCGTGACTTCGACTGCACGCTCCCGCGCTTCGACCTGCTCGCCCAGCTCGACCGCAGCGAAGCGCTGAAGATGAGCGAGCTGTCGCAACGCCTGATGGTCACCGGCGGCAATGTCACCGGCCTCGCCGACCAGCTCCAGGACGAAGGCTGGCTGGTGCGCGAGCCGGTGGAACACGACCGCCGGGCCACGCGCCTGCGGCTCACCGAGGCAGGTCGCGAGCGGTTCGGCGGGATGGCGCGCACGCACGAGGACTGGGTGGTGGCGCTGCTGGGCACCCTGACCCGTGACGAGCAGCGTCTGCTGCACGGCCTGCTCGGCAAGCTCAAGCTCGGACTCCGCACACCGGCCCCGCCCGCCGACACCGAAGGCCCGACCGCGGTCGCCGCGCCGCGCAAGCCGGCGCGGCCGCGCGCGGGACAGCCGGCCCGTCCGCCCCGCGCGGCC
>CAIUGQ010000491.1 GCA_903898725.1 uncultured Burkholderiales bacterium
CAGCTCAGGCCCGGCACACGGCTCGTGTCGCACGACTGGGACATGGGCGACTGGGCGCCGCAGCGCACGATCGAGATCGACGCCCCCGAGAAACGCGTCGGCTTCCGGAAATCCAGCCGCCTGATGCTCTGGACGGTCTGAAGCTCTGGACGGTCTGAAGCTCTGGACGGTCTGAACCGGGCTCAGGGCCCGAGCGGCGGCAGCGGCACGGACCGTCCGGTCGCGGCCGTCGACGCGGGGTCGGTCCCGGCGCCCGCCTCCGTCGCCGGCGCGGGCTCCATGCGGTTGTCGGCCCGCACCCGGGGCAGGCCATCCGGATACTCGCGCTGCACGAAGGCGACCAGCGCCTCGCGCACGCGACAGCGCAAGTCCCAGGTGCGGCCCGCATCGGCGGCACTGACCAGCGCGCGCACCTGCAGCGCGCGCTCGCTTGCCTCGGTCACCTGCAGCAGCGCGACGCGACGGTCCCACTCGGGTGCCGCCTCGCAGATCCGGAGCAGTTCGGCGCGCAGGGGCTCGACCGGCATCCGGTAGTCGACCCACAGGATCACGGTCCCCAGCAGCTGCGTGGAGTGGCGCGTCCAGTTCTGGAACGGGTGCTCGATCCACCACTGCAGCGGCACCACCAGCCGGCGGTCGTCCCAGATCCGGATCACCACATAGGTGCCGGTGATCTCCTCGATCACGCCCCACTCGCCCTCGACGATGACGACGTCGTCGAGCCGGATCGGCTGCGACAGCCCGATCTGCAGGCCGGCGATCATGTTGCCGAGCACCGGCCGCGCGGCAAAGCCGGCAACGATGCCGGCGACGCCGGCCGATGCGAGCAGGCTCGCGCCGACGTGTCGCACCGCTGGGAACGTGGTCAGCACGAGCGCCACGGCGAGCAGCACGATGAGGACATTCGCCGTCCGCGCGAGCACGCGGATCTGAGTCTGAAGGCGACGGCCCCCGAAGTCGTCCGCGCCCTGCGGGGGCCGCGCCAGTCCGATCGCCTGCTGCACGCCGGCGACGGCCGCCACCGCGGTCCAGGCCACGGCGACGATCAGGGCGACCGCCGTCAGGTGCTGCACGAACGCCAGCCCGGGCAGCCGCTCGGGCGCGGCCTCCCAGGCGGCCTGCACCGCCAGCAGCGGCAGCAGCCAGCCGCCCGGGGGGAGGGTCCGGGCGAGTGCGGCCGTCGCGATCGGCGAGCGGACGGCGGCGCGCCCCAGCAGCGAGACCACCACCCGGTGGACCAGCATCGCGACGAGCAGCGATCCGAACGCGACGGCGAGCAGCTCGCTCCAGGTCCGCGGCTCGGAGGCGCGGTGCAGGAACAGGTCCAGATCGGGCATGCGGCGAGTATCGCGAACCGTCGGCACGGCCGTGCGGCCGGTCCGCCGGAACCCGCCGGCACGCGCGTCGGACGGGCGGACGTCCGGGCATCGGACTTCCCGCCCCTGCAGGCCGGGCCGCCGACGGCACACCGGCGAGGCGACCGAAGCGGTCGGGCCCGAGGGATCCGGTGACCGACCCGACTGCCCCGGCCGGGGCACCGTCCGACGCGCGGCCGATACAAGTCCCGTACGGCGGCCCCGCCGCGGAGGCGGCCGAGACGAGATGCGCTAGAGTTCGGGGCCCTTCGGGAGTCCAGTCATCAACGTCGCGTCCCCCCTCCTGCGCCCGGAGCTGCTGCGGCTCCTGCTGACGGCCGCCGTCGCACTGCTGGTGCTGTGGCAGCGGCTGCTCGTGCCCGTGCTGCTCGGCCTGGTCGTCTACGCCTGGACCTGCCTGCTGGCGGACCGGATGTCGCAGCGCTTCGGGCCGTCGCGGCTCGTCGCCGGCGTCTGCGGCGCGGTGGTCGGCTCGCTGGTGTTCGCCGCGTTCGCCGGCATCGTCACCTGGACGGTGGTGCTCGCCTCCGCCGACGACCTGAGGGTGTTCCTGCTGCGCATCGAGGACTCGCTGGACGCGCTGCGCGAGGCGCTGCCCGAGAGCATCGCGGCATCGCTGCCGCAGGACCTGGTCGAACTGCGCACCCGCACCTTCGCCTGGCTGCGCGACCATGCGGCGAGTCTCGGCGGACTCGGCGGCAAGGTCGCCCACGGGCTGGTGCAGGGCATCTTCGCGATCCTGGTCGCCGCGATGGCCGCCGCCGCGACCTGGCAGCCGCGGGCCCTGCAGTCGGAGGAGAAGTTCATCGGCCGGCTGCTGCTCGTCCTCGAGCGGGTGGTGCTCGCGCAGATGCGCATCGCGATCTTCAACACCTCCGCGACCGCGCTCTACCTGTTCGTGATCCTGCCCTCGTTCGGCTACGTGCTGCCGTTCCGCGGGCTGCTGTGCCTGTTCACGCTGGTGACCGGCGTGCTGCCCGTGCTGGGCAACCTGCTGGCCAACACGCTGGTCACGCTGATCTCGCTGGCGGTGTCGCCGCTGCTGGCGATCGGCTCGCTGGTGTTCCTGGTGCTGATCCACAAGACCGAGTACTTCATCAATGCGCGCACCGTGGGCTCGCATGTGAAGGTCGCCTCCTGGGAGATCCTCGCGGCGATGCTGACCGGCGAGGCGCTGTTCGGCGTGCAGGGACTGGTCGCGGCGCCGCTGCTCTACCCGTTCTTCAAGCGCGAGCTCGCGCGCCTGCGCGGCGTCGACGCCTGACCGAGAGGCCGCCGGCTGACCGTTGGGTCAGCGGGCCGGCTGCCAGCGCAGTCCGATGGTCCCGATGCGCTGCGGCTTCATCGTCGCCGGCTCGACGGGCGACGAGAACGGCACGCTGTGCAGCGCGAGCATCAGGTCGAGGTGCCAGTCGGCGAACGCGCCGAACGAGGCGCCCACGAAGGCGGAGCCGGCGAACGGCTCGCGCTCGATGCGCGACACATAGGCGTACGGACGGCCGTCGATCAGCGCGTCGCGCGCGATCGCGCGGCCCTCGATCCCGGCAAACCCGTACCAGCCACCCGACGCGCGGGCACCGAGCGTCTCGCCCGGCCAGGTCGGACCGATCGGCCGCGCCCCGAAGCGCAGCATCGCGCCGAGCGCGGCCTCGGTCACCGGCGTGCCCGCCAGCACGGCCGTGCGCAGCACGACGTCCGGACCGGCACCGGGCCCGCCGAGCGAGGACAGCCTCGACCAACCGAGCTGCGCCACCGGCTGCGCCCGGATCTGCCAGCCCCATCCGAGCGTCGGCGACTGGCCGAGCACGCGATGGATGCCGTTCTGCACCGGCTCGCCGAGCGCGGCCGGCCCGACGGCCCCCAGCCGCAGCGACAGCGTCTGCCGCGTGCTCGGGCCGATCACGACCGAGTCGGCGCCGAGCGTCAGCGCAGCGGCGTAGGGCCGGTCGTAGGGCTGCGGCACCCCCGTGCTGGCGGGGCTGCCCGGCGTGTAGATCGTCTGGTTGAGCGAGAGCACCCGCAGGATGCGCGCCTCGCGATCGCAGCCGAACACGACGCGGCACCAGGCCGCGGCGAGCCGCGCGTCGGCCGACCCGGCGGGCGCATCGAAGGCCGCACGGATGAAGCCGCCGCTGGTGTACCAGCGCTCCTCGGCGGGCGGCGTGAACGCGAACTGGTCGTTGTCGAGCACGAACTCGAAGGCCCTGAGCTGCGCAGAGGCCGGGGTGGACACCAGCGCGAGCGCCGTGGCCACACCCGCGAGCAGGCCGGTCGCCCGCCGGCGTGCCCGGCGCACCGCAGCCAGGGGCCGGCCTTCGGTGCGCGACGCCGGACCCCTGCGATTCATCGCCCGCCCTCCTTCGCGCGACGCTCGAGCGTCTCCCAGCGCTCGAGCAGTTCGAGCAGCCCGCCCTCGATCGCCTGCACACGCTCCTGGTCGGCGCGCAGCACGCGCGCGTCCTGGCGGAAGTACTCGGGATCCGCCATCTTCGCGGCCAGCGCCGCCTGCTCGATCTCGAGCGACTCGATGCGCGACGGCAGCTCCTGCAGCTCGCGCTGCTCCTTGAAGCCGAGCTTGCGCGCGCGGGCCTCGGTCGCCGGCGCGGGCGCGGCGG
>CAIUGQ010000492.1 GCA_903898725.1 uncultured Burkholderiales bacterium
CCACCGGGCCGGTGGGCACGGCGGCGGTCGGACCCGGCGCGGGCACCGAGCCGTCGGCCTTCGGTGCGCCCGGCGTACCGGAACCCGGCGCCTGCGGCTGCTGGGTCTGGGTGGGCGCGGGGCCGCCGAACATCGACGGATGGCCCTGGTGGCGTTGCCATGCGTCCCAGAGGAACAGCACGGACATGGTGAAGATCACCCACAGGATGGTGCGTTGGGTCTGCATGGCTGGAGGCGGCTTCTACGGACGGTGAGGCGAGGGCGTGCGGCCTTCGCGCGTGGAGCGCGCAGGGTCGCACGGACAGGTTGCAGCGGACGCGCCGCGATGCGCGGCGTCGCGGATCGCGCGACCGAGATAGGGCGAACGGAACTCGAACGTGTCGGGCAGCGGCTCGACGCCACCCGGATGCCAGGGATGGCAGCGCACCAGCCGGGCGCCGGTCAGCCACAGGCCGCGGAACAGCCCGAACCGGTTCAGCGCACCCAGACCATACTCGGAACAGCTCGGATAGAACCGGCAGCGCGGTCCGATCAGAGGGCTGATGCCGTAGCGGTAGACGAGGATGGGCAGCGACGCCAGCCGGGCGGGCAGCCGACGCAGGCGGTCCGCGAAGGCGATCGGGGCAGGGCGGGGCGTGTCCATGGTGTCGCGCCGAACGCCCTCAGGCGACCCGGGCGAGGAGGCCGTCGATCTCGGCACGCACCAGCCGCTTGAGCACGCCGTCGCTCGGACGGCGGGCGAACGGACGCAGCGGACGGCCATCGGCACCCTTGACGGGGCTGAGCGGGTCCTGCGGCATCGCGATCAGCTGCACGCGCAGCGCGAGCGTCTCGAGCGCCGGACGTGTGGACAGCGTCGCTCGATGCGACTCGCGGATGACCCGCCGGACCAGGTTGCGGACCGGCGAGGACGGCACGAGCTTCTTGGGAATGGCCATCATCAGTCGGGGACTCGCTGCGTCGGTCAGGCGACGGGCGCCGACCGCGAAATGGGTACCGACCAGTCGGGCAGGGCGTTTCGCCCTGGAGCCCTGACCCACTGCCGTACCGGACGGGCCCGCGGCGGACACGGGTGCCGTGCGGCGGACGGCCGTCGGGTCAGACGGCGAGGCGCTTGCGGCCCTTGGCGCGACGCGCGCGGATGACGGCGCGACCACCGCGGGTCTTCATCCGGACCAGGAAGCCGTGGGTGCGCTTGCGGCGGACCACCGAGGGTTGATACGTGCGTTTCATGGCTGCAGCCGTTTTGGGAAAAAGCCTGCCATTACAACAAGCTCGGACGCCCCTGTCAATTTGCGCGGCATCGGTGCCGCGGCCTCGCCGCCCCCCGACCCTTGTGTGACAAATCGTCGATGGCGGCCCGTCCGACCCCCCTGTGCCGTGTCACGTCCACGTGCCGGTCCATCCGGCGCCGTGCCTTCGGCCTGTGGATAAGGTAAAATTCTCGTTTCCTTTCAGTCGACTCGCGTCGGTCGTGCCTCTGCGCGGCACCACGCTCCGACCTGTCCGACACACTCGACCCGGCACACCCGACCCGATGAACGACCTGTGGCAAGCGTGCGCGTCGCATCTGGAGAGCGAGCTGCCCGCTCAGCTCTACCGCACGTGGATCAAGCCGCTGGTGTTCCTTGGCTATGACGAGGAGGGCCGGATGCTGAAACTCGGCGCGCCCAATCGCGTCAAGCTCGATTGGGTACGGACCCAGTATGGCGACCGCATCGCCGAGCTCGCGTCGCAGCTGATCAACCCGGAGACCCGGGTGAGCTTCGAGATCTCGGCCGCGGCCGAACTCGAGGTCGAGCTGCGCGCGGTGCCGGCCGGCGCCGAGGCGTCGGCCACCGCTCATGCCCACGCGCCGGCGCACGCAGGCGCGGTGTCGCACGAATCCCTGCAGATGGCAGCCGGCAGCTCGCTGCCCGGGTTCGCCGCGCAGACCGGTTCGGTCGACATGCATGTGCACGTCCCGAATGCCCGCGGCACGCTGCCCGGCTTCTCTGCGCTGCAACCGTCGGTGTCGCCCGCGGCCGAGCGTTCGCGGCTCAATCCGGACCTGACCTTCGAGACCTTCGTCACCGGCAAGGCGAACGACCTCGCCCGTGCCGCGGCGCTGCAGGTCGCCGAACGGCCGGGCGGCGCCTACAACCCGCTGTTCCTCTACGGCGGCGTAGGCCTGGGCAAGACCCACCTGATCCACGCGGTCGGCAACTCGATCCTCGCGCGCGCGCCTGCTGCCAACATCCGCTACATCACCGCGAACCAGTTCTTCCAGGACATGGTCGCCTCGATCCGGCGGCAATCGGTCGACGAGTTCAAACGGTATTACCAATCGCTCGACCTGCTGCTGATCGACGACATCCAGTTCTTCGCCGGCAAGGAACGCTCGCAGGAAGAGTTCTTCTATGCCTTCGAGAACCTGATCGCCGAGCGCAAGCAGATCATCATCACCTCGGACACCTACCCCAAGGAGATGTCCGGGATCGACGACCGACTGATCTCGCGGTTCAACTCAGGCCTGATCGTCGCGATCGAGCCGCCCGAGCTCGAGATGCGGGTCGCGATCCTGATGAGGAAGGGCGAGTTCGCCGGCCATCCGCTCGACGAGGACGTTGCATTCTTCGTCGCCAAGCACATCCGCCAGAACGTCCGCGAGCTCGAGGGGGCGCTGCGCCGCATCCTCGCCTATGCGCAGTTCCGCAACCAGCCGATCACCCTCGAGCTGGTCAAGGAAGCGCTCAAGGACCTGCTCTCCTTCAATCGGGGACAGATCTCGGTCGAGTTCATCCAGAAGACGGTCGCCGACTTCTACAAGATGAAGGTGGCCGACATGTATTCCAAGCGCCGGCCCGCCAACATCGCGCTGCCGCGGCAGATCGCGATGTACCTGGCGAAGGAGCTGACCCAGAAGAGCCTGCCCGAGATCGGCGAGCTCTTCGGCGGGCGTGATCACACCACCGTGCTGCACGCGGTCCGCAAGATCGCCGAACTCAGGCAGCACCGGCCGGAACTGAACCACCAGATCCACGTGCTCGACCAGACGCTCAGGGAGTACCTGTGAGCACACCGATGCCGGCCCGCCAGGCCTGCGGCCACTGGTATGCATCTGGGGACAAGCCCGTGGACAACCCGGTGGAAGACCGGGTGGATCGTCGGTGGACGGACGCGGGACTCGCAGGGAACAACCCGGCTCCGAGACCGGATGGACACGATTCGTCCCCGGCCGTACAGGGAAGCGCCGGTGCCCGTGCACAGGGTTCGCACTTCCCGCATCGCCAGCACCGGGGCGGGCTGCAGGACTTGTCCACATGTCCACCGACCACAACAGCTAACTAACAACAGTCATATAAAAGGAAAACAGATGTTGATGATCAAGGCGACCCGCGATGCGATCCTGCGCCCGCTGCAGACGGTAGCGGGCATCGTCGAGCGTCGTCACACGCTGCCGATCCTCGCCAACGTCCTGGTCCGCAAGCAGGGTGATCGGGTCTCCTTCCTCGCCACCGACATCGAGATCCAGGTCAGCACAGCGGCCTCCCTCGGCAGCGGCAAGGACGACGCGGCCATCACCGTCAATGCCCGCAAGCTGATCGACATCCTGCGTTCGCTGCCCGACACCGAGGTCGGGATCAGCCTTGCATCCAAGAAGCTCACCATTGCCGCCGGCAAGAGCCGCTTCTCGCTGCAGACGCTCGGGCCCGAAGAGTTCCCGACGGTCGCGCCTAGCGAGACGACCGGTGCGTCGCTGTCGATGTCGCAGAAGCAGCTCAAGCACCTCTTCGCGATGGTCCACTTCGCGATGGCCCAGCAGGACATCCGGTACTACCTGAACGGCCTGCTGTTCGTCGTCGACGGGCAGACCGTGCGCGTGGTCGCCACCGACGGCCACCGGCTCGCCTACTGCGCGGCCGAGACCGGCACCGAGCTGGGCCGCCAGGACGTGATCATCCCGCGCAAGACCGTGACCGAACTCCAGCGTCTGCTCGACGATGCCTCCGACGAACCGGTCTCGATCGACATCGCCCCGAACCAGATCCGCTTCCGCTTCGGCGAGGTCGACCTGCTCTCCAAGCTCGTCGAGGGCAAGTTCCCCGACTACCAGCGGGTGATCCCGCAGGGCTACAAGAAGTCGATCGTGCTGGACCGCGTCACCTGGGGCGATGCCCTCAAGCGTGCCTCGATCCTCACCTCCGACAAGTTCAAGGGCGTGCGCTTCACGCTCACTCAGGACGCCCTGAAGGTCCAGACGACCAACGCGGAGCAGGAGGAGGCGGTCGAGGAACTCGACGTCGAATACGGCGGCGAGCCGCTCGACATCGGCTTCAACGTCACCTACCTGCTCGACGTCCTCGACAACCTGAAGACCGAGTCGGTGACCTGCGAGTTCGGGGACGCCAACTCCAGCGCCCTGATCTCGGTCCCCGGCGATCAGGGCTTCAAGTACGTCGTCATGCCGATGCGCATCTGATCGCGTTCCGACACCGCATCGCACGGCACGAGCACACCCCAGTTCAAGAGAGGCCTCTCCCAGCATGGCTGCAGTCCAACCGATCCTTCCCGAGACCCCGCCGCCGATGACGGCCGACGCCGCTGCCGCCCTCGCTGCGGCGAACGACTACGGCGCCTCGTCGATCCAGATCCTCGAGGGGCTGGAGGCGGTGCGCAAGCGTCCGGGCATGTACATCGGCGACACGTCCGACGGCACGGGCCTGCATCACCTGGTCTTCGAGGTGGTCGACAACGCCATCGACGAGGCGCTGGCCGGCTACTGCGACGACATCGTGGTGACCATCCACACCGACAACTCGATCTCGGTCATCGACAACGGCCGCGGCATCCCGACCGGCGTGAAGATGGACGACAAGCACGAGCCCAAGCGCTCGGCGTCCGAGATCGCGCTGACCGAGCTGCATGCGGGCGGCAAGTTCAACCAGAACAGCTACAAGGTGTCGGGCGGCCTGCACGGTGTGGGCGTGTCCTGCGTGAACGCGCTGTCCACCTGGCTGCGGCTCACCGTCAAGCGCGACGGCAGCGTGCACCAGCTCGAGTTCGAGCGCGGCATCCCGAAGGACCGAGTGATCGAGTTCGTCGACGGCATCGAGACCTCGCCGATGCGGGTGACCGGCACCACCGACAAGCGCGGCACCGAAGTCCACTTCATGCCGGACATCGACATCTTCACGGACATCACGTTCCACTACGAGATCCTCAGCAAGCGGCTACGCGAGCTCTCGTTCCTGAACAATGGCGTGAAGATCCGACTGGTCGACCAGCGCCAGCCCAAGGAGGAATCCTTCGCCTTCGCAGGCGGCGTGGGCGGCTTCGTCTCGTACATCAACGAGAGCAAGACCGCGCTCAATCCGACGGTGTTCTACGCCACCGGCGAGCGTGACGTGGACGTCGGCTCGGAGCGGCGTCGTGTCTCGGTCGAGGTCGCGATGCAGTGGAACACCTCGTACAACGAGCAGGTGCTCTGCTACACCAACAACATCCCGCAGAAGGATGGCGGCACGCACCTGACCGGCCTGCGCGCCGCGATGACGCGGGTCATCAACAAGTACATCCTCGAGAACGACCTCGCCAAGCGCGCGAAGGTCGAGACTGCCGGCGACGACATGCGCGAGGGCCTGACCTGCGTGCTGTCGGTGAAGATGCCCGACCCGAAGTTCTCCAGCCAGACGAAGGAGAAGCTGGTGTCCTCGGAGGCGAGGCCGGCGGTGGAGGAGGTGGTGGCGGCGGCGCTGGACTCGTTCCTGCTCGAGCGCCCGGCCGATGCGAAGATCATCTGCGAGAAGGTGGTCGAGGCGGCGCGTGCGCGCGAGGCCGCGCGCAAGGCCCGCGAGATGACGCGCAAGTCCGTGCTGTCGGGCACGGGGCTGCCCGGCAAGCTGGCCGACTGTCAGGAGAAGGACCCGGCGAAATCCGAGCTCTTCATCGTCGAGGGCGATTCGGCCGGCGGCTCCGCCAAGCAGGGTCGCGACCGCAAGTTCCAGGCGATCCTGCCGCTGCGCGGCAAGGTGCTGAACGTCGAGCGCGCCCGCTTCGAGAAGCTGATCGGCTCCGAACAGATCGCGACGCTGGCCACCGCGATGGGCACCGGCATCGGCACCGGCAACGGGGTGGGCGACTTCAACCCCGACAAGCTGCGCTACCACCGCATCATCATCATGACCGACGCGGACGTCGACGGATCACACATCCGCACGCTGCTGCTGACCTTCTTCTATCGGCAGATGCCGGCGCTGGTCGAACGCGGCCACATCTACATCGCGCAGCCGCCGCTCTACAAGGTCAAGCACGGCAAGGACGAGCGCTACCTGAAGGACGACCACGAGCTCAACCAGTACATGCTGAAGCTCGCGCTCGAGAGCGCGGTGCTGCTGCCGAACGCCACCGCCCGGACCGAGTACGAGGCCCGTGTCGCAGCGGCCACCGGTGCGGGCTCCACGGCCGCGGCCGCCACCGCCTCGGCGATCGATTCGACCGGTGCGATCTCGGGCGAGGCGCTGGGCGAGCTGGCGCGCAAGTACTTCATGGCCGAGGCGGTCATCGACCGGCTCTCGCGGATCATCGATCCCGATGCGCTGCGCGCGATCCTCGACGGCACCCAGCTCGACCTGTCCGATGAGGCCGCCACCGCGCGTACCGCCACCGGCCTGCAGACCGCGATGTCGCGCTACCGCAGCGAAGCCCAGCGGATGGACAGTGC
>CAIUGQ010000493.1 GCA_903898725.1 uncultured Burkholderiales bacterium
GAAACCGTAGCGAGCAGGCCCGAGCCGGCGCCGAGGAGCGCAGCCGTACCTGGGTACGGTGAGCACCGCAGGCGTCGGATCGGGACGCGCAGTAGGTTTATTCACGGCTTCTCAGCGGCCGCCCGGCAGCGGCAGCGCCGTCGTGTCCTTGATCACGTCGAGCGCGAAGCTCGTCCGCACGTCCAGCACGCCCGGCTGGCGCAGCAGGCGCTGCTGCACGAAGCGCGAGAAGTCGTCGAGCGTGCCGACGTGCACGCGCAGCAGGTAGTCGACGTCGCCGGTGGTCGCGTGGCAGGCCACCACCTCGGGCCAGTCGCGCACCGCCTCGCGGAACTCGTCGTACGGGATCTTCGCGCCGCGCGCCGGTGCGCGCTTCTCCAGCTTCACGCTCGAGTAGGCGACCACGCCCAGTCCCACCGCGCGTGGCTCGATCAGTGCGGCGTAGCCTCGGATCACGCCCGCCTCCTCGAGCCGGCGCACGCGGCGCAGGCACGGCGAGGGCGACAGCGACACCCGCTCGGCGAGCTCCTGGTTGCTGAGCCGGCCGTCGCGCTGCAGCTCGGCCAGGATGCGCAGGTCGGTGCGGTCGAGTTCGACCGGTTCGATGGAGGCCTGGGGGCGGCTTGGCATGTCCTGCTTCCAAATAGCGTTCGATTGGCAGGATCATGCGCCGAGACGACCGCGCACGCCATCCGGACGCAATCGCGTGGCGCGCCGCCTGCCTAGAATGGCCTGATCCGAGATCGCAGCGCGTCCGCGCTCCGACGGGCCTCGAGGACATCCCGCCATGACCGACACCACGACCTCCGCCTGGGCCAACCCGATGGGCACCGACGGCTTCGAGTTCATCGAGTACGCCGCGCCCGATCCCGCCGCGATGGGCGCGGTGTTCGAGCAGATGGGCTTCAAGGCCGTCGCGCGTCACCGCACCAAGCGGGTGACGCTGTACCGCCAGGGGCAGGTCAACTTCATCGTGAACGCGGAACCCGACTCGTTCGCGCAGCGCTTCGCCCGGCTGCACGGCCCGTCGATCTGCGCGATCGCCTTCCGGGTGCAGGACGCGGGCGCGGCCTACAAGCGCGCGCTCGAGCTCGGCGCCTGGGGCTTCGATCAGCGCTCGGGGCCGATGGAGCTGAACATCCCGGCGATCAAGGGCATCGGCGATTCGCTGATCTACCTGGTCGACCGCTGGCGCGGCAAGAACGGCCGGCACGGCGGGGTCGGCGACATCTCGATCTACGACGTCGACTTCGAGCCGATCGGCGATGCGGACATCGAGCACCCGGGCGCGGGGCTCACCTACGTCGATCACCTGACGCACAACGTGCACCGCGGCCGCATGGCCGAGTGGTCGGCGTTCTACGAGCGGCTGTTCGAGTTCCGCGAGGTGCGCTACTTCGACATCGAGGGCAAGGTCACCGGCGTGAAGTCGAAGGCGATGACCTCGCCCTGCGGCAAGATCCGCATCCCGATCAACGAGGAAGGCACCGGCACCGGCGGCGGCCAGATCCAGGAGTACCTCGACCAGTACCACGGCGAGGGGATCCAGCACATCGCCCTCGGCACCGACGACATCTTCGCGACGGTCGAGCGGCTGCGGGTCGCGGGCGTGAACTTCCTCGACACGCCGGACACCTACTACGAACTCATCGACACGCGGCTGCCCGGCCACGGCCAGGACGTCGCGCGGATGGCCGAGAACCGGGTGCTGCTCGACGGCGGTCCTACCGGCGGGCTCCTGCTGCAGATCTTCACGAAGACGGTGATCGGGCCGATCTTCTTCGAGATCATCCAGAGGAAGGGCGACGAGGGCTTCGGCGAGGGCAACTTCAAGGCCCTGTTCGAATCGATCGAGCTCGACCAGATCCGGCGCGGGGTCGTGAAGGCCGAGGCCTGAGCCGCAGCGTCATTCGGTAGGGAGGGGCTCTCGACGAGAGCCGGCACTTACTCCGTCTTGACGTTGGCGACCCGCACCACCTCCGCCCAGCGGGCGACGTCCTCACGGACGAAGCCCGCGAACGCTGCGCCGTCGCGGGCGTTGGGGGTCATGCCGCTCTTCTGCAGGGTCTCGCGGACGGCGGGCTGGCGCATCGCCTCCAGCGTCGCCTCGCGCAACCGCGCGAGCGCCGCCGCGGGCACGCCGGCCGGCGCGAACATCGCCAGCCAGGCGTCGGCCTCGACGCCGCGCACGCCGGCCTCGGCGAGCGTCGGCACGTCCGGCAGGTACGGCGAACGGTTGGGCGAGGCGACCGCGATGGCCCGCAGCCGGCCAGACTGGATCTGGGCGAGCACCGTCGGCGTCGTCGCGAAGCTGAGGTTCACATGCCCGCCGAGCAGGTCGGTCAGCAGCGGCGCGGAACCCTTGTACGGTACGTGCGCGATGTCCGTGCCGGTGCGGACCTTGAAGAGTTCGAGCGCCAGATGCGAGGCCGAGCCGGGCCCGGTCGAGCCGGCGGTCAGCTTGCCGGGGTCCTTCTTCGCGAGCGCCACCAGGTCGGCGGCGGTCTTCACCGCCACGTCTGGGCCGACGACGACCAGGTGCTGCAGGTCGGCGAGGCCGGCCACCGGGGCGAAGTCCTTGACCGGGTCGTAGCCGCCGCCCTGGGGCAGCAGCGAGACGTTGGTCGCGTGGGTCTGGTTGGTGCCGAACACCAGGGTGTGGCCGTCGGCGACGGCCTGCGCGACCCGGCGGGTGCCGATCGAACCCGCCCCGCCGGGCACGTTCTCGATCACGACCGCCTGGCCGAGCGTCCTGGCGAGCTCGGCCCCGATCGTGCGGGCGAGGATGTCCGTGGGGCCGCCCGCCGGGTACGGCACCACGACCGAGACTGTGCGAGTGGGTACCCACTGCGCCCAGGACTGGCCTGGCAGGGCGAGCGCGGCACCGCTACCGGCGGCAATCGACAGGAAACGGCGGCGGGCGGTCATGGCGGAAGCTCCTCGGGACGGGGCCGTCAGCGTACCGAACGGGGGGGCGGCTGTCGAAGGGGCCGCTGTCGTAGGGCGCGTCAGCGTCCGTGCAGGGGATGCCAGAGCCCGGCGAGCGCCGGGTCGCTCACCAGGTCGGCCAGGCGGGGGTCGGTGCGCATCAGGCCGACGTGCAGCCCGCGCCGGGTGGCGCCGTCGCGAAGCGCGCGCAGCGCGGCCGCGCGGTCGCCGAGTGCCAGATGGACGGGTGCGCGCACCTCGGCCGCGGCGCCGGGCCAGCTCGCGTCGAGCTCGGCGAGGATCGCGCGCGCCTCGTCGGCACGGCCGGCGCGCGCGAGCACGTCGGCGTGCGTCATCCGGATCGGCACGCTGCGGGCGTCCGCCTCGAGGGCACGCCGGGAGGACTCGAGCGCCTCGTCGTGCTCGCCGGCGAGCGAGGCGCCGACGGCCGCGATCGCCCAGGTCGAGCCGTTCGCCCCGGGCCGCGCGACCAGCTCGAGGACAGCACGGCGCGTCTCGGCGGGCGGCGCACCGCCGAAGTGGAGGCAGGTCGCCAGCATCGCTGCGGCCCTCGGGGCGAGGGGATTGAGCCCCTGCGCGTCGCGCGCGGTCTGGAGCGCCGCCTCGGACCGGCCGGCCACCGCCAGCGCCCAGGCGCTCATGTGACGGGCGAGCCAGTGGCCCGAGTCGATCGACACCGCCCGCTCCAGATCGGCCAGGCCCTCGGTGACCGACCCGTCGACCGCGACCCGAACGAAGCCGCGCACGGCCAGCGCGTCGACGTCGTCGGGATCGAGGGCGAGGGCACGCGCCGCGGCCTCGAGCGCACGGCGCCCCCCTTCGGACGGGGCGATCCATCCGACGTTGGTCTGCAGGATCCGCAGGAATCCGAGCAGGGTCCACGACGGCCCGTAGCCCGGCTCGACGGCCAGCCCGGCCTCGAGGATGTCCACCGCGGCCGTCAGGTCGCGGGGCGTACCCCGCGCGCCCAGTTCGCGCGCGGCGGCCCAGGTCTCGAAGGCCGAGGGGTGGCGGACCTGCGCCAGCCGCTCGAGCGTGGCGGTCGCGCGATCGGCGTCGATCAGGCGGACCGGCACCGCCACCCGAAAGCCACGACCGTAGGCGGTCTCGACGATCTCCAGGCCGTCCGGATGGGCCAGCGCCCGACGCATCAGGTAGATGCAGCGCGAGATGCTGTCCTCGGTTGCCCCGCGTCCGCCCCAGCCCGCCTGCACCACCTCCTGCCGAGGCACGAACCGGCCTTGTGCCTCGAGCAGCACGGCGAGCACGCGCATCGGGGTCGGTGCGAGCGCGAGCTCGCGGCCGGCGCGCGAGAGGCCGACGGACGCATCGAAGCGAAAGCCGGCGAACTCGTAGGCGCGGCGAACGGGGGCCGGGGCGGGGGCCGGGGTCACGGTGGAGGACTGCCAGGATGGAGCGACCCGTCATTGTCGGGTCCGCCGTCGCGCCCGACCTGACCCTCACAGGCGTATCGGGATCCGGTCGCCCGCGCTCAGGGCGCGCGACGCTCGCGTCCGGCGCCCCCGTGTAGGAGCGCGCCCATCGTCCGTTCGGGTCTGAGGAATCCCCCACTGCCGGCGCGCGGGGAGGACGCCCATCATCGGTCGGCCCGATCCCGAATCGGCCGTCCCGCCCACCCCGGAGCCCGTCGTGCCCGAAGTCGTCCGCAGCGCCGCAGCGCCACCTTTACCGGATGCGCGCCGCGTGCTCCTGGTGGAGGACAACGACGAGGTCGCCGCCGCCACCGTTGCGCTGCTGCGGGCCTACGGCTGGTCGGTCGAGCATGCCGGCGACGCCGAGACAGCGCTCGAGCTGATCGACGGCGGGGCCGTGCCGGATGTGGTGCTCGCCGACATCGCCATGCCGGGTGCATTCGACGGCGCGCAGCTGGCGGTCCACCTGCGGCGCATGCACCCTCGACTTCGCGTGGTGCTGATGACCGGCCACGTCACCGAAGTGCATCGGGCCTCGGGCGAGGACGGCTTCCTGCTGCTGCCCAAGCCCTGCTCGCCCGCGGCCCTGGTGGCCGCCCTCGACGGCGATCCCTGAGCCGCGGCGCGCTCAGCGGCGACCGAACTCGAACTGCGAGACCGCGGCCGCGAGCCGCTCCGCCTGGTCCTTGAGGCTGAGCGCGGCAGCGGCGCTCTCCTCGACCAGCGCGGCGTTCTGCTGGGTCATGCCGTCGAGCTCGCCGACCGACTCGTTGACCAGGCCGACGCCCGCGCTCTGCTCGTTCGCGGCACGGCTGATCTCGCCGATCAGCACGCCGGTCTCGCGGACCGAGTCGACGATGCGGCCCATCGTCGCGCCGGCCTCGCCGACCAGGCGCGAGCCCTGCTCGACTCGATTGACCGAGTCCTCGATCAGGGACTTGATCTCGCGGGCGGCGTCGGCACTGCGCTGTGCGAGCGTGCGCACCTCGCTCGCCACCACCGCGAAGCCGCGCCCCTGCTCGCCCGCGCGGGCCGCCTCGACCGCGGCGTTCAGCGCGAGGATGTTGGTCTGGAAGGCGATGCCGTCGATCACGCCGATGATGTCGGCGATCTTGCGGCTGCTCTGCGTGATCCCGGCCATGGTCTCGACCACCTGCTCGACGGCCTGGCCGCCGCGCACCGCGACCTCCGAGGCCACCGACGAGAGCCGGTTCGCCTGCTCGGAGTGGTCGGCGGTCTGGCGGATCGTGGCCGACAGCTCCTCCATCGACGAGGCGGCGCGCTGCAGATTCGCCGAGGTCTGCTCGGTCCGCACCGACAGGTCGCTGTTGCCCTGCGCGATCTCCACCGACGCGGTCCGCACGGACTCGGCCGAGACGGCGACCTCGCGCAGCGTCCCGCCGATGCGCGTCAGCGCGCTGTGCAGGTCACGGCCCAGCGGGGTGTCGACGTGCACGTCGGAGAGGTCCAGGCGCAGGGTCTCGCCGCTGCCGCGCATCGATTCGGTCACGCGGGCGAGCTCGGCGCCGAGCCGCGCGTCGTGCTCGAGGCGGCGCGCCATGACGATCTGCAGCGCGCTCTGCACGACGACATACGACGCGTGCATCGCGACCGTCGCCCAGCTCGGCTCGGTGAAGCAGATCGCGCCCCACCCCATCGACTGCAGCTGGTTGAAGACGGCGTGATGCACCGCGATGGCCGCGGCTGCGGCGACGATCGGCTTCCAGTCGCGGTAGGCGAGCAGGAAGGCGAGGCTGACGAACACGCCGAAGTGCAGGTCGGTCAGGCCGCGGGCGATCTGGATCTGGAGCGCGGTGATCGCCATCAGGGCGACACCCATGTAGAGCCGCGTCGGCAGGGAGCCGGGGCTCAGCCCGACCAGCGCGGCGCCGATCGCCACGATCGGCAGGCCGACCGCCAGCGCCATCGTCGTGCCGCCGAAGTGGATCGACAGGCCGACCGCCGCGGCCGCGCAGATGGCCAGGACCGCGAGGATCATGCGGTCGGCGGCGATGTAGACGCGGCTCATCGTGCCGTCGCCCGAAGCGGCGGTGGCGGTGACCGGGGAGTTGGCTGCGTGCGAGGTGTCCATGCCTGCGAGCGTGCCACCGCAGCGCGGGCGCCGATCATGCAAAAAGCGCCGTCGATGCGGCGCTCCAGGGGGTCAGACGGACGCGGGCCCGCCGTGCGGCGGACCCGCGGGGCCGGCGATCAGCTGCCGGGCTGGATCGGCGCGGCGGGCGCCACCGAGCCGCCGCGGCGACGCGACGCGCCGTCCTGCCCGCCCATCCGGGCATGCATCGCGTCACGGAACGCGCGGCGTTCGGCGACGCTGAGCGAGCCGTCGCGATCGGCATCGGCGGTGTCGAAGGCGCGCTGGGAGCGCTCCATCATCGCCTTCTGACCGGCCTCGAACTCGGTCCGGCTCAGCTTGCCGTCCCGGTCGGCGTCGAGCTGCTGGAACATCCGCTCGCCGCGGTCGGCGCGATCGTGGTGGCCGCCCCGACCGCCATGGCCGTGCCTGCCCTGGCCGGACTGCATGCCGGCCCCGGGGGCCGGCGTCGCGGACTGCGGCGCGGCCTGCGCGGTGGGCGCCGGGTCGGCGGGCGTGGCGGTCTGCGCGACCGCGGTGCCGGCGACGACGATCGCGGCGACGGCCCCTGCGGCGAGCAGGCGGGTACGGAGGGTCTGGAAGCGGTGGATCGAGGGGGAGCGGGACATGTCGTGATTCCGTTCTGAGGTGTCGGAATCCGCATCCTGGCCCTGCACCGGGCCGCCGGCGAGCTGCATTACCCGGCGTTGCCTCGGTTACAGGTCGGGCCCGGCACCCTCGAAGTTCTTCACACGAGGGCGCCGGCGCACCGGTCAGTGCGCCCCGGGCGGCTTGTACGGGCTGTGCAGGTCGACCACCTGCTTGGCGCGCTTGCGGGCGTTGATGTTGAGCACCTCGACCGCCAGCGAGAAGGCCATCGCGAAGTAGATGTAGCCCTTGGGGATGTGGTTGTCGAAGCCCTCGGCGATCAGCACGACGCCGACCACCACGAGGAAGGACAGCGCGAGCATCTTGATGGTCGGGTGGGCCGACACGAAGCGGCCGATGGTGCCGGCGAACACCATCATCAGACCGACCGAGGCGATCACCGCCGCGATCATCACCCGCACGTCGTCGACCATGCCGACCGCCGTGATGATCGAGTCGAGCGAGAACACCAGGTCGACGACCATGATCTGCAGGATCACCGCGGTGAAGGTCGCCTTGACC
>CAIUGQ010000494.1 GCA_903898725.1 uncultured Burkholderiales bacterium
CTATGTCCAGGACGCGATGCGCGAGCGGGCCGCCGAGGTCGCCTCGCTGCTGAGGGACGAGGCGACCCATGTCTACGTCTGCGGCCTCAAGGGCATGGAGGCGGGCGTCCTCGAGGCGCTGCGCGACGTGTCCGCCACCCACGGCATCGACTGGCCGGTGCTGCACGGCCGGATGAAGGCCGAGGGACGGCTGCACTTCGAGACGTACTGAACGGCGCTTCGGTCGGGCGTGCGCGGCGCACGGCCCGACCGCTGACGCTCTCACGGCCTGACGCTCTCACGGCCTGACGCGCTCACGGCCTGACGCTCTCACTGCATTTGCTACGTACATCCGGATCGTAGGCGCCCCGCGCCGCAGCCCCTAGTCTGCGGGGCTGACCCAGGGGCCCCGATCCGGACCATGTACCGCTACGACGATTTCGACCAGGCGCTGGTCGACGAGCGGGTCGCGCAGTTCCGCGACCAGACCCGCCGATTCCTGGCCGGCGAGCTGTCGGAGGACGACTTCCGTCCGCTGCGGCTGCAGAACGGCCTGTACGTGCAGAAGCACGCGCCGATGCTGCGCATCGCGATCCCCTACGGCACGCTGTCGTCGGTCCAGCTGCACAAGCTCGCCGACCTCGCCGACCGCTACGACCGCGGCTACGGGCATTTCAGCACCCGCCAGAACCTGCAGCTGAACTGGCCGGCGCTCGAGGCGGTGCCGGACATCCTCGCCGAGCTGGCCTCGGTCGAGATGCACGCCATCCAGACCAGCGGCAACTGCGTGCGCAACACCACGACCGACCACTTCGCCGGCGTCGCCCGCGACGAGCTGGTCGATCCGCGGCCCTACTGCGAACTGATCCGCCAGTGGTCGACGCTGCATCCCGAGTTCGCCTTCCTGCCCCGCAAGTTCAAGATCGCGGTGTCGGCCGCACGCGCGGACCGCGCCGCCGTCCAGGTGCACGACATCGGCCTGCGGGTGGTCCGCGACGAGGCCGGGGCGCTGGGCTTCGAGGTCTGGGCGGGCGGCGGCCTCGGGCGCACGCCGGTGGTGGCGCCGCTGGTCCGGGCGTTCCTGCCCGAGCGCGAGCTGCTCAACTACCTGGACGCGATCCTGCGCGTCTACAACCGGTTCGGGCGGCGCGACAACAAGTACAAGGCGCGGATCAAGATCCTGGTGCGCGAGCTGGGCGCGGCCGCCTTCACCGAGCAGGTCGAGGCCGAATGGGAGGCGCTGCGAGGCGGCCCGTCCACGCTCGACGATGCGGTGCTCGCGCAGATGGCCGAGGCCTTCGCGCCGCCGGCCTACCGGGCGCTCGTCGAGCATCCGGAGATGCCGGACGGCGCGCTGTCCGACGCCCCCGGCTTCGCCGCCTGGGCCGCCCGCAGCGTGACGCCGCACAAGGTCGCCGGGTACCGCTCGGTCACCGTGTCCCTCAAGGCCCACGGCGTGGCCCCGGGCGACGCGACCGCCGATCAGATGCGCGTGGTGGCCGACGCCGCAGACCGCTTCGGCTTCGGCGAGATCCGGGTGAGCCACCATCAGAACCTGGTGCTGCCCGACGTCGAGCGCGACGCGCTGCCCGAGCTGTACGCGGTGCTGAAGGCCGCGAAGCTCGCGGCGCCCAACGTGGGCCTGCTCACCGACATCATCGCCTGCCCGGGCGGCGACTTCTGCTCGCTGGCGAATGCGGTCTCGATTCCCGTGGCGCAGTCGATCCAGGCGCGTTTCGACGATCTCGACGACCTGTTCGACATCGGCGAGCTCGAGCTGAACATCTCGGGCTGCATCAATTCCTGCGGCCACCACCACGTCGGCCACATCGGCATCCTCGGCGTCGACAAGGCCGGGGAGGAGTGGTACCAGGTCTCGCTCGGCGGCGTGCAGGGCCCTCGGGCCGCCATCGGCCGGATCATCGGCCCCTCGTTCTCGCGCGGCGAGATCCCGGAAGTCATCGCGCGGCTGGTCCGCACCTACGTCGAGCGACGCGAGTCGGTCGACGAGCGCTTCATCGACGTCGTGCAGCGCATCGGCATCGAACCCTTCAAGGCATCCGTCTATGGCAACGCTGATCGATCGGAACGGGCTGCGGCCTGATACCTGGCATGCGTTCAACGGCGACGCCGGGGCGATCCCGGCCGCCGCCGACGCACTGATCCCGCTCGACGAGTGGCGCGAGCGCGCGGCCGTCTGGGCCGCTCGGCCGGGGCGCCTGGGCATCCTGCTGTCGCCCTCGGACGATCCGGCTGCGATCGCCGCGGACCTCGACCGCATCGCGCTCGTTGCCGTCGCGTTCCCGAGCTTCACCGACGGCCGGGGCTACTCGATCGCCCGGCTGCTGCGCGAGCGCCAGGGCTGGACGGGCGAGCTGCGCGCGGTCGGCGACGTGCTGCGCGACCAGCTGTTCGCGATGGCACGCTGCGGCTTCGACAGCTTCGCGCTGCGCGCCGACCAGGATGCGCAGGCCTGCCTCGCCGCGTTCCGCGACTTCAGCGTCCGCTACCAGGGTGCCACCGACGACCCCGTGCCGCTGTTCCGCAGACGGCGCGTAGCGGCGCCCGCGTGAGACTGCCGGCCGGCCGGCCCGTCGCGACGGGCAAGGTCTGGTTCGTCGGCGCCGGACCCGGTGCCGCGGACCTGCTCACGGTCCGCGCGATCCGCGTCCTCGCGCGGGCCGATGTCGTCCTGCACGACGCGCTGATGACCGACGCGGTGCTCGAATGGGCCCCGGCCGCCGACCTGATCCCGGTCGGCAAGCGCTGTGACGGCGTGCAGGCGGAGCAGGCCTGGATCGACCGCGTGCTGGTCGACGCCGCGCGCCGGCACGCGGTGGTGGTCCGGCTCAAGGGGGGCGACCCGACGGTGTTCGGCCGTCTCGACGAGGAGATCGATGCGCTCGACGCCGCGGGCATCGAGTGGGAGATCGTGCCGGGGATCACCGCGGCCGGGGCGGCCGCGGCCGCGGCCGGGCATTCCCTGACACGGCGCGGGGTCGCCCGTCGGCTCGACATCGTGACGCCGCGGATCGGCCGGGGAGAGGGCGGCGATCCGGGCACGCCCGAGGCGAGCGATGACGCGGCCTGGGCCGAGGGCCTGTCGCCCTCGGGGACCGTGGTGCTCTACATGGCCGGCCGGCTGGCCGGCCACTGTGCGCGGGTGCTGGCGA
>CAIUGQ010000495.1 GCA_903898725.1 uncultured Burkholderiales bacterium
ACCGGCGTGCTCAAGGACGGCGTGCTCAACGTCCAGGCCGCCGCCGGCGTCGTCTTCGACTCGGTGCCCGAGGCCGAGTTCCAGGAGACCGAGGTGAAGGCACGGGCGGTGCTGCGTGCCGCCGAGCTCGTCGAGGAAGGCTTCACCCGCGAACTCTGAGGGTGCGCCGCGGCGCGACCCCGCGGGCGCTCAGCGCCCGCGCGCCAGCACCATGCCCCAGTACGTCCGGTAGGTGTTCGACGAGGTGCCCTGGATCAGCACCACACCGACGTCGACGAAGTTGCCGTTCATGATGTTCACGCAGTGGCCGGGGCTGTCCACCCAGCCCTGCACCACGTCGGCAATGTCGGTGAAGCCGGCGGCGATGTTCTCGCCGACCGTCGACCACACGTAGCCGGTGGCGGTGAGCCGGTCGCCGACCGAGGAGCCGCGCGCGCCGGTGTGGCTGAACAGGTTGTTCTGCTGCAGGTATTCGGCCTGGGTCCGTGCCGCCTGTTCGGCCTGGCCGTTCCACACCAACGGGCCGGCCGCCGGAAAGGGGGTCGAACCGCAGTTTCGGCCGACCGCCCGGGCGGCGTTCACCAGCTCGAGCACGCGGTCGGAGAAGGCCTTGTCGACGCTCGAGCCCACCGCGGCCGGGTCCGCCGAAGCGGCGCGTGCGGTGGGGGCTGCCGTCGAGGAACCGGCCGAGCTGACGGTCGTGGTGTCGGACGCGTCGCTGCCGCAGGCCGCGACCATCGCCGCGATTGCTGCCGCCATTGCAGACCTGCCGAACCTCACGCACTGCCCCATTGCCCGCTTCCGGAACCGACCCGGAAAGCACGCTAGCGTGCGTGGAGCAGGCCTGTCTCGGCGCTCGGGCGGGTGTCCGACTGGTGGTCGGCGGCCCGCTCCGGGCGGTGGCGGTGCAGCGCTCGGGCGTCGTCGTGACGACACCCGACTCGGTGTCCATCGGCGCGCGCCCGCGACTGGTACCCGGGTGCGCGCGCCTCGTGAAGCGTGCCGCTTCAGGCGCCCGGCCGCCCGCGTCGCGCCGCAGTACTGCGGCTCAGAGGAAGGTCACGAACACGCCACCGGCGCGGCCGGCCGCCTGCAGCAGTTCGGCGAGATCGCCATCGGCCCGTCGATCGGCGGGCATCGCCCGCAGCGCCGGCAGATGCGCCTCGCCGATGTGGCCCTGGCGACCGCCCAGCAGCGACTCGACCGCGGCGGCCGCAAGGGCGCTGAGGTGGATCGGCATCGCATGAGGCGGTACGCCGTCGCCGCGAGAGGCGAGGTCGTCCGGGCCGGACAGCGCGAGAGCGGGCATCGTGGCGGGGAGGGCGGACGGATGAGAACGCACTCACCGTATCGCGCGACCCCTCGCCGCGTGGTCCCGCAGCGGCCGGATGGTGCGCTCCCGCGGCCACGCGGCGGTGCGTGTGGCGCACCCGCACCCGCCCTTCGCCGGCGAGGTGCCTCTCGGCACCGTGCACCGGTGCCCGCGATCAGCCGGGGTAGGGGCGCCGGCAGAGCATGCCGAGGCGGCCGTTCGGCGTGCAGACCATGCTGTCACAGCAGGTGCGCTGCCGATCGCATGTCTGGGACTCGACGACACACATCGCGCCGCCGGAACCGGCGGGCAGCAGGCCCCCGCTCGGGACCGGTGCGCTCGACTGGACGTTCATCGGTGTGCTGCAGGCGCCGAGCAGCAGGGCCGCGGCGGCCGTGAGAGCGAATCGGATCATGGTGGCTCCTCATGCCCGGCGTCTCTGGCCGAGCGGCCGGCAGCGCCGACGCGGCGCGCATCCGGCCGCCCCCGGGGCGGGACGACGGCCCACGGCCACAGGCCGCATCGTACTCCGACCGAACTGGCTCGACCCGCCGCGAGCCTCGCGTGCGGCGGTCGTGCGCCGCCCGCGCCACCACGTCGAGCCGGTCGATTTGCGCCTTCGCACCGGCTGTGGCGATAATGCCGCGATGCACGCTGCTTCCGTCCGCCTGCTCTCGACCTGCCTCTGGCGCTGGCGCAAGCCTGCCGCCTGAAGCCCCCGCCCGCGCGCGCCCGCGACACACGGCGCACCCTCCGTCCCCGATCCGCCCCGCGACCGCCCGAGGTCGCCGCGCCGATGCCCGCGACGGACCCCGCAGGAAGACCGGCCCGCCAGGCCGGCGAGACCCGAGAGCGAGCCATGCTGCTGATGATCGACAACTACGATTCGTTCACCTACAACCTCGTCCAGTACTTCGGCGAGCTCGGCGAGTCCGTGCACACCGTGCGCAACGATGCGATCGACCTCGACGCGATCGAGGCGCTCGCCCCGACGCGCATCGTGATCTCCCCGGGGCCGTGCACGCCCGACGAGGCCGGCGTGTCGCTCGCGACCATCGAGCGCTTCGCCGGCCGCGTGCCCATCCTCGGCGTCTGCCTCGGCCATCAGGCGATCGGCCAGGCCTTCGGTGGGCGCGTGGTCCGCGCGCGGCAGGTCATGCACGGCAAGACCGACCTGATCGACACCACCGGCACGGGCGTCTTCCGTGACCTGCCGCGCCGCTTCGAAATCGCCCGCTACCACTCGCTCGTCGTCGAGCGCGACACGCTGCCCGACTGCCTCGAGGTCACCGCCACCAGTGCCGACGGTCAGGTGATGGGCCTGCGGCATCGCACCCTCGCCGTCGAGGGCGTGCAGTTCCATCCCGAATCGGTCGCCAGCGAGCACGGCCACGCGCTGCTGCGCAACTTCCTGGCGGCCTGAGCGCACGCCGTCCACGACCTCACGCACCCAACAGAGAGCGAACCATGCCGATCACCCCCCAGGAAGCCCTGCAGCGGACCATCGAGCACCGCGAGATATTCCACGACGAGATGCTCAAGCTGATGCGCATGATCATGAGCGGCGAGATGTCGCCGGCCATGACCGCCGCCATCCTGACCGGCCTGCGCGTGAAGAAGGAGACCATCGGCGAGATCGCCGCGGCCGCCCAGGTGATGCGCGAGGTCTCCCCCAAGGTGGAGGTGCCGCCGATGCCCCACTTCGTCGACATCGTCGGCACCGGCGGCGACGGCTCGCACACCTTCAACATCTCGACCGCGTCGATGTTCGTCGCCGCCGCGGCCGGCGCGAAGGTCGCCAAGCACGGCAATCGCGGCGTCTCCTCGAAGTCGGGCGCCGCCGACGTGCTCGAGGCGCTCGGCGCCAACATCATGCTGAGCGCCCCTCAGGTGGCGGAGTGCCTGGCCGAGAC
>CAIUGQ010000496.1 GCA_903898725.1 uncultured Burkholderiales bacterium
AGCAGGCAACAGGCGCCGCGCCTCGCCTCTCCTCAGGCCGTCTGCGCCGGCTCCGTTGCCCAGATCGCCGGACCCTTGCGCTCCTTGGCGATCGTCGCGAGCGATGCGTCGTGCGCGGCCGCCTCGGCGGCCGACGCCGTCACGACCCGCAGCCCGCGCGGCGGCCATTCGATGGCCTCTGCACCCGGCCCGCCCGACGACGCCTGATCGAGTCCGATCTCGAAGCTGTCCTGGCCGCGCGTCATCGCGAGATAGACCTCGGCGAGCAGCTCGGAGTCGAGCAGCGCGCCATGCAGCGTGCGATGCGAGTTCGACACGCCGTAGCGATCGCACAGGGCATCGAGCGAGTTGCGCTTGCCCGGATGCAGCTCGCGCGCCATCAGCAGCGTGTCGAGCACCCCGCCGCAGCGATCGCGGAAGCGGCCGAGATCGACCCGCGCGAGCTCCGCATCGAGGAACGACAGGTCGAACGCCGCGTTGTGGATCAGGACCTCGGCGCCCTCGCAGAAGCCCAGCACCCGCTCGGCGACCTCGGCGAAGCGCGGCTTGTCGCGCAGGTCGTCCCAGGTCATGCCGTGCACCTCGGTCGCGGCCTCGTCGATCTCGCGCTCGGGGTTCAGATAGAGGTGCAGCGTGCGCCCGGTCAGCCGCCGATTGACGATCTCGAGGCAGCCGATCTCGATGATCCGGTGGCCTTCGGAGGCCGACAGACCGGTGGTCTCGGTATCGAGGACGACCTGACGCATCAGGACCCCGCCGCGGGCGAGGGCCGCTCGGCGGCGATCGTCGCGGCCGCGCCGTGCCCCGGCGCGACCTCGCCGTGAGGTGCAGGGGGCGCCGCATCGGCCTCGGCCTGGGCCGCATCGGCCTGCGCGCCGCCGAACTTCTTGCCGCGCGTCAGCAGCGTGTAGAAGGTCGGCACCACGAACAGCGTGAGGACCGTGCCGAGGCTCATGCCACCGACGATCACCATGCCGATCTGGATGCGGCTCTCGGAGCCCGCGCCGGTCGCCAGCGCCAGCGGCACCGCGCCCAGCACCATCGCGCCGGTGGTCATCAGGATCGGGCGCAGGCGCAGTGACGCCGCCTCGATGACGGCCTCGCGCATCGCGCGGCCCTCCTCGCGCAGCTGGTTGGCGAACTCGACGATCAGGATGCCGTGCTTGGTGATCAGTCCCACCAGCGTGATCAGGCCGATCTGGCTGTAGACGTTCAGCGTGCCCCCGCTCCACTGGAGCAATGCGAGCGCACCGGTCATCGCGAGCGGCACGGTCAGCATGATCACGAACGGATCGACGAAGCTCTCGAACTGCGCGGCCAGCACCAGATAGATGAAGCCGAGCGCGAGCGCGAAGGTGAGGAAGAGCTCCGAGGACGACTGCTTGAACTCGCGCGTCTGGCCGTTGTAGTCGATCGCGTAGCCACCGGGCAGGTGCTTGCGCGCCGCCGACTCGAGGTACTCGACCGCCTCGCCGAGCGAGGTGCCCGGCGCCAGGTTGGCGGTGATGGTGACCGCGCGGCGCTGGGCGAAGTGGTTGAGCTCGCGCGGGCTGACCGACTCCTTCCAGCCGACCAGGCTGGACAGCGGCACCATCGTCTCGTTGCGCCCGCGCACGAAGATCGCCGCGATGTCCTGCGGCGAGGTGCGTGCGCTCGGATCGAGCTGCACGACCACGTCGTACTGCTCGCCGTTGCGCTTGAAGCGCGTCACCTGCCGCCCGCCGAGCATCGTCTCGACCGCGCGGCCGATCGCGTCCACCGACACGCCGGCATCGGCCGCCCGATCGCGGTCGATGGTCAGGCGCACCTCGGGCTTGTTCAGACGCAGGTCGCTGTCGACGCCCTGCAGGCCGCTCCAGCTCTGCAGGTCGCGCAGCAGCGGCTGCATCGTGCGGGCGAGCACGTCGTACGGATCCGAGGTCAGCACCACGAAGTTGATCGGGCGCTCCCGAGGCGACTGTCCGAGCGAGGGCGGCGCGACCGCGAACGCGAGCACGCCCGGGATCGCGAGCAGCTTGGGCTGCAGCTCCTTGACGATGTCCTGCACGGTGCGGGTGCGGTTGTCCCAGTCGGTCAGGCGCCAGAAGGCGATGCCCTGCGCGACCGTCGGGTTGCCGGCGATCACGAAGGCCCGGTCGATCTCGGGGATGGAGGCGGCGATCGCCTCGAGCTGGCGGCCGTACTTCTCGGTATAGCCGATCGACGCGCCGTCGGGCCCGTTGATGATCGAGACGATGGTGCCGCGGTCCTCGACCGGGGAGAGCTCCTTCTTCATGCCGATCCAGAGCACGTAGCAGGCGTAGGCCACCGCCAGATAGGCGATCAGCACCAGCCAGCGGTTGCGCAGCGTGAAGCGCAGCACCGCCGCGTAGCCGCGCGTCATGCCGTTGAGCGTCGCCTCGATCGCATTGCCGATGAAGGTGCGCTTGCCGTGCGGCTTGAGCAGCCGGCTGCACATCATCGGCGAGAGCGTCAGTGCGATGAAGCCGGAGACGATCACGGCGCCCGCCAGCGTCAGCGCGAACTCGACGAAGAGCCGTCCGATGCGCCCCGGCGTGAACGCGACCGGCGCGTACACCGCAGCCAGCGTCAGCGTCATCGCGATCACCGCGAAGCCGACCTCGCGGGTGCCGCGGAAGGCCGCCGCCATCGGCGACATGCCGTTCTCGATGTGCCGGTAGATGTTCTCGAGCACGACGATCGCGTCATCGACCACGAGGCCGATCGCGAGCACCAGGGCGAGCAGCGTCAGCGTGTTGATCGAGAAGCCCGCGGCCAGCATCAGCGCGAAGGTGGTGATCAGCGCGACCGGGATCGTCACCAGCGGGATGATGCTCGCTCGCAGCGAGTGCAGGAACAGGAAGATGACCAGCGCCACCAGCACCACCGCCTCGGCGATGGTCTTGTAGACGGACTTGATGGCGCGATCGATGAAGACCGTGTTGTCGTTGGCGATCTGGATGGTGAGGCCGGGCGGCAGGTCGCGCTGGATCTTGGGCAGTTCGGCGCGCAGTGCGTCGGCCAGCACCAGCGGGTTGGCGGTGGCCTGCTTGACGACGCCGACGGAGATCGCGTCGCGGCCGTTCAGGCGCACGATCGAGCGCTCGGTGCGCGGCGCGAGGCCGACGCGGGCGATGTCGCGGATCCGGACCGGGTAGCTGTTGACGGTCTTGACGACCACTTCCTCGAACTGGCCGGCACGCTGCAGGTCGGTCTGCGAGACCACCGTGAACTCGCGCTGCGTGCTCTCGATGCGGCCCGACGGGATCTCGACGTTCTGCCGGCGCAGCGCATCCTCGACGTCCTGGGGCGTCAGCCGGTAGGCGGCCAGCCGGTCCGGGTCGAGCCAGACCCGCATCGAGTACGCGCGCTCGCCGAAGATCCGCACGTCGGCGGCGCCGGGCAGTGTCTGGACCCGCGGCTTGACGTTGCGGTTCACGTAGTCCGAGACCTCCAGCGGACTCATCGTGTCGCTGGAGAAGGCCATCCAGATGATCGGGTTCGCGTCGGCCTCGACCTTCGCGATGACCGGCTCGTCGGCATCCTGGGGCAGCCGCTGGCGCACCCGGGCGACGCGGTCGCGGACGTCGGCGGCCGCCGAGTCGGCATCCCGCTCGAGCCGGAAGCGCACGGTGATCTGGCTCTGCTCGGGCCGAGAGATCGAGGTCAGCACGTCCACGCCCTCGATCCCGGCGATCGAGTCCTCCAGCGCCTTGGTGACCTGCGACTCGATGATCTCGGCCGACGCCCCGGTATACCGCGTCTCGACGTTGACGACCGGCAGGTCGATCTTGGGGTACTCCCGCACCGCGAGACGCTGGTAGCTCACCACGCCGAGCAGCATCAGGATCAGGGACAGCACCGTCGCGAAGACGGGGCGGCGGATGCAGATGTCGGACAGGACCATGCCGAGCCTCCGGCGGAACCGGGTTGCTTACTTCGCCGCAGCGGGCGCGGGTGCGCCGCTCGCGGCAGGCGAATTCGAGGCGACCGAGACCCCGCCGGCGGCCGGGGCCGTGGACGAGGCATCGCCCGCCGGCCGGGCACCGGCCGCGGGCGCGTCGCCCTTGGGCGCGGTGACCGAGCCGGGGCCGCCGGGACCGCCCTGGCCTCCGCCCGGTCCACCGGTGGGCCGGCGGGTCGGGTCGATGACCCGGATCTCCTGGCCGTCGCGCTGCAGGCGCAGCTGGCCGGCGGTCACCACCTGGTCGTCGAAGGCCAGCCCGGCGAGCACCTCGGCGCGCGAATCACGGCGCAGGCCGATCTCGATCTTGCGGCGCACGACCTTGCCGGCCTCGACCTTCCAGACAAAGGTGTCGGCGCCCTGCGAGAAGATCGCCTCCTCCGGGATGGTGAGTGCCTCGGCATTGGCGCGCACCACGACGCGGGCGCGCGCGAACATGCCCGAGCGCAGCGCGCCGTCCGGGTTCGCGAGCTTGCCGCGCGCCAGCAGCGAGCGGCCGTTGGCGTCGATCTGGGCGTCGATCGCGCTGATCGTCGCCTTGAAGGTCTTGCCCGGCATCGAGTCGAACGAGAGCTGCGCGATCTGTCCGACCCGGACGCTGCCGAGGTAGCGCTCGGGCATCCGCAGGTCGACCTTCATCGTCGCGATGTCCTCGATGATCGCGAGGTCGGCGCCATCCTTGACGAAGTCGCCCGGGCTGACGTTGCGCAACCCCATGACACCGGTGAACGGCGCGCGGATCTCGGACTTGGCCAGCCTGGCCTCGGTCAGCCGGAGCTTGGCCTCCTGGATCTTCAGGTTCGCGGCGGCCTGGTCCTTGGCGCTGGCGGACACGAAGTTGCGCGCGGCCAGCTCGCTGGTGCGCTCGTAGTTGGCACGGGCGAGCGCGAGTTCGGCGCGCGACTGCTCGGCCTCGGCCGAGGCGACCGACGCGTCGAGCGCGATCAGCGTGGCGCCGCGCTGCACGCGTGCGCCGTCCGTGAAGCCGACCCGCTCGATCCGGCCGGCGACTTCGGAGCGCAGCGTGACCGTCTCGTTGGCGCGCAGCGACCCGACCGCGACCACCTCGTCGGCGAGCGGGCGCCGGTCGACCTTGGCCACCTCGACGCCGACCGGACCGCGCGGCCCGCCGGGGCCGCCGGCACCGCCCGGGCCTCCGGGGCCGCCTGCGGCAGGCGGGCCGCCCTTGCCGTCCGGTGCCTTGCCCTCGGGTGCCTTGCCGTCACCGGACGCGCGAGCATCCTTCGGGGCACCGGCCTTCACCTCGAACCCCGTGGCCGCCGGATTCTTCTGGGACGTGTACGCGTACCACCCCAGCCCGCCGAGCCCTGCGGCCGCGACCACGGTGTAGATCAACTTGACGTTCATGAGGAGTCCGGAGCGAATCGCGCCAACATAGCACGAGCCTCGTGAGAATCCACGGGGGCCGGCGTTACACTTCGGGGTTCTCCCGGCACTCCTCCACACCGAGCCTCCATGCACCCTGCCGTCGCCCGCGACCCGGTCCGCGCCCTCGCCGCGTCGCGCATCAGGGAGGTCGCGAATGCCGCCATGGGGTCGCCCGACGTGCTCGCCTTCTGGTTCGGCGAGCCGGACCGCCCGACGCCGGCCTTCATCGTCGAGGCCGGCAAGCGCGCCCTCGACGCCGGCGACACCTTCTACCTGCCGAACTTCGGACTGCCCGAACTGCGACAGGCGATCGCCGGCTATGCCAGCCGGCTGCACGCACAGACCGGCCCTGCCATCGGCGCCGCCCGCATCGCGGTGACGAGTTCGGGCGTCACGGCCCTGATGCTCGCCTCGCAGGCCCTGGTCTCGCCCGGCGACCGGGTGGTCGCCGTCGTCCCGCTCTGGCCGAACCTGACGGCGATCGCGGGTGTGCTCGGCGCGCGCGTCGAGACGGTGGCGCTGACCATCGATCCGCGCGGCCGCTGGACGCTCGACGTCGATCGGCTGCTCGCCGCGCTGACGCCGGACACCCGGATGCTGATGGTCAACTCGCCGGGCAACCCGACCGGCTGGGTCATGTCGGCCGATGCGATGCGCACCGTCCGCGCCCACTGCCGCCGGCACGGCATCTGGATCCTGTCCGACGAGGCCTACGAGCGGCTGGTCTTCGACGGGTCGGACTGCGCGCCCTCGTTCCTCGACGGTGCCGACCCCGAGGAGCGGCTGGTCGTCGCCAACACGTTCTCCAAGACCTGGCAGATGACCGGCTGGCGGCTGGGCTGGCTGGTGCTGCCCGAGGCGCTCGCACCGGACGTCGAGAAGCTCGTCGAGTTCAACACCTCGTGCGCGCCGGGCTTCGTGCAGCGCGCCGGCCTCGCCGCGGTCACCGATGGCGAGCCGGCGGCGCGGGCGTTCCAGGCCTACGTCCGGGACGGGGCGGCGACCCTGACCGCGGCCCTGGCGCAGGTGCCGCGGGTCAGGCCGGTCACGCCCGACGGCGCGATGTACGTGCTGCTGCAGGTCGAGGGCGAGCCCGACAGCCTGGCACTCGCCAAGGCGCTGGTCCGCGAGGCCCGGCTCGGGCTCGCACCGGGCGTGGCATTCGGCGACGGCGGCGAGGGCTTCCTGCGCTGGTGCGTCGCCCGCCCGGCGGACACGCTGCAGGACGGCGTCGAGCGTCTCGCGCGCTTTCTCGCGACGCGCTGAGCCGCGCCCGGGGGCGGCGGGTCAGCGAGACCCTCCGGCTCGGGCGCCGATCCGGGCGCCCGGGGCGCTCCAGCGCGCCAGCGCCTCAGCGCCGCGCGTCGCGCAGCGCCTCGTTGGCCAGCGCGTCGGCCCGCTCGTTGTGGGTGTCGCCGCTGTGGCCGCGCACCCACCTCACGCTGACCCGGCGGGCATCGGTCAGGGCGAACAGCCGGCGCCAGAGGTCCTGGTTGGCGACCGGTTCGTTCTTGGAATTGCGCCAATTGCGGCGCTCCCAGCCGGCGCGCCACTCGCTGATGCCCTTGAGCACGTACTGGCTGTCCGAGACCAGTTCGACCGATGCGCCCTCGGGCACACGCTCGAGACCCTCGATCGCCGCCACGATCTCGGCGATCTGGTTCGTGCCGTGCCCGATGAATCCCTTGGCATGCTCGGCCTCGCGCCCTCCGGGGCCGAAGATCACCGCGCCCCAGGCGGCCGGCCCGGGGTTGCTCGGCGCGCACGCACCGTCGGTGTAGGCGACCCAGCGGGACGGATCGGAGGCGGCGGGGGCAGCAGGCATCGGGCTCTCTGGACAGGCGACCGGCCCGCCCTGCAAGGGTCGGTGAACCGGTCCGGACGGGTCTCGCCCCTTCGGGCGGGGAGAGTGTAGACGCGTCAGCCCGCGCCGTCGTCCGAGAGCCCGTTGCGCTGCGGACTCGCCACCGCGACCCCCCTCGCGCGTGACGGCCGCTTCCAGGCCGGGCCGACCATCCGCATCGACCGCACGCGCTTGATCGCCGACACCATGTACACCGCCCCGCAGATCGGCCACCAGCGATCGCCCGCGCGCTCCATGAAGCGCGTGCGGTCGAGCCCGCGCTGCGTGCGGCACGGCGGCCGCCAGCAGCCGTAGCGGGCGCGCTCGGTCTCGAAGCTGAGCAGCTTGCACCAGTCGCGCAGCCGCGGCACCCCGATGAACTGGCCCTCGCGCGGCAGGAAGGGCGGCAGCACGCCGCGCAGCAGCCACTGACGGGCGCCCCACAGGCTGCCGGGGTTGAAGCCGGACATGATCAGCCGCCCCTCGGGCCGCAGCACGCGGTCGGCCTCGCGCAGCACCTGGTGCGGATCGCTCGCGAACTCGAGCACGTGCGGCAGCACGATGAGGTCGAGCGACTGGGAATCGAAGGGCATCTCCTCGAACTGCTCGACACGCAGCTTCGGCCGATCGTGCTCGGGCAGCGGATCGAGGGCGCGCAGCGCATGGACCCGGTGCGGCATGCGGTTGGCCCGCAGCGCGTCGAGCCCGGGTTCGCCGCACTGCACCGCGTGGTAGCCGAAGACATCGCCGACGGCCTCGTCGAAATGCACCTGCTCCCAGTCCAGCACGTAGCGGCCAGGTGGCGACGCGAGCCAGTGGTGCCATTCCCCCGGATCGCCTGGATCGCCGGGCTGACCCTGATTGCCGGGATCACCGGCTCCGCCCTGCCCGGGCGGCGTCGGGCCGGGAGATGCGCCCCCTCCGCCCGCCCCCCGCTCGAGGTCGGCGTCGTCGTCCGGTTCGGCCGGGATGCGCCGCGCCCCGCCCGTCACGGCCGCCAGGAGCGTCGGGCGCGCCCGAGGCGCTCCGGGTCGGTCGCCCTGCGCGCGTATGATCGAAGCTTCGTTCCGCACGTCGTCCGTCCCCGTCGCGGGGCGGCTCCCGCCCCGATGAATCCTCCAGCCACGGCCGGCGTCCCGCACGCCTCGGTGCCGCCCCATCCCGCCATCGTGCCGGTGCCGGCATTCGACGACAACTATATCTGGCTGCTCCGCGATCGCCAGCGCCGCCGGGCGGCGGTCGTCGATCCGGGCGATGCGGCGCCTGTGCTGGCCGCGCTCGCCGCCGCCGGGCTCGAGCTGGCGGCCATCCTGGTGACCCACCATCACGCCGACCACGTCGGCGGCCTGCCCGAACTGCGGACCGCCTTCCCCGAGGCGGTGGTCCACGGTCCGGCGGCCTCGCGCGTGGCGGGGATCGACCGCCGCTGGCAGCACGGCGATCGGGTCGAACTCGAGGGCTTCGACGTCCGCTTCGAGGTGATCGAGATCCCGGGCCACACGCTGGATCACATCGCCTTCTACGCGGCGCAGGTCGGCACCAACGACCCCCGACCCGTGCTGTTCTGCGGCGACACGCTGTTCGCAGGCGGCTGCGGTCGCGTCTTCGAGGGCACGGCGGCGCAGATGAGCGCCTCGCTCGGCCGGCTCGCGGCGCTGCCCGACGAGACGCTGGTCTACTGCGCCCACGAGTACACCACCTCGAACCTGCGCTTCGCCCGTGCCGTCGAACCCGACAGCGCGCCGCTGGCCGAGCGCGAGCGCCAGACCGCCGCCCTGCGTTCGGCGGGCACGCCGACCGTCCCGTCCACGCTCGCCCTCGAGCGCGCCACCAACCCGTTCCTGCGGACCGGTTCGACCCAGGTGCAGCAGGCCGCGCAGACCCGGCTCGGGCATGCGCCGGTCGATGCGGTCGAGGTCTTCGCCGCGGTCCGCGCGTGGAAGGACGGCTTTCGCTGACCCCGGACTGGCCCGGCCGGCGACCGCTTCGCCGGCGGGCCGCCCCCTGCCCCCGCGTGCCGGACCGTGCTTGACCGCTCACACCCCGCCACGTACGATGTACTGTTGGCGCGATAGGCTTGCAAAAACAGGCACTTAGGAGAATCCCCTGATGTCCGACTCGAACGGCGCGGCGCGCGCCATCCTGCGCACCGTGTTCGTCGTCGGACTGCTGGCGATCGCCGGGTGCGCCGGCGTCGGGCAGGTCCAGCCCGAGAGCGCGCCCGTCTCGCGCGCGCCGCAGCCGCGCGAGACCGCGCCGGCCTCGGCGCCGACGGTCACGCCGCGCGCGGAACCCGCGCCCATCGCGCAGCCCCCGCTCATCGTTGCACCGGTCGCTCCGGTCGCCCCGGTCCCGGTCGCTCCGGTGGCCTCGGCCCCCCCGACGGCTCCCGCCCCGCCGAGCCCCGCGGTGATCGTCGCGCCGGCCCGTCCGGTCGATGCACATCGGGATCTCTGGGCGAGGATGCGTGCGGGCTTCTCGATGCCCGAGCTCGACACGCCGCTGGTCGCGGAGAAGGAGCGCTTCTACCTGCAGAAGCCCGAGGCGCTGCAGCGCATGTTCGGGCGCGGCGGCCGCTACCTGCACTACATCGTCGAGGAGGTCGAGCGTCGCGGCATGCCGGCCGAGCTCGCGCTGCTGCCCTTCGTCGAGAGCGCGATGAATCCGGTCGCGCTGTCCTCCGCCCAGGCCGCCGGCCTGTGGCAGTTCATCCCGTCGACCGGCAAGCAGTACGAGCTGTCGCAGAACTGGTGGGTCGACAACCGCCGCGACGTGGTGCAGTCGACCCGCGCCGCGCTGGACTACCTCCAGAAGATCTACGAGATGCACGACCGCGACTGGTTCCTCGCGCTCGCCTCGTACAACTGGGGCGAGAACGCGGTGGCCCGGGCGGTCAAGAACAACCGCGCGCGCGGCAAGCCGACGGACTACCTCAGCCTGTCGATGCCGGCCGAGACGCGCAACTACGTGCCGAAGCTGATCGCGCTGAAGAACATCATCCTGCGCTCCGACGAGCTCGGGCTCGCGCTGCCCGAGATCCCGAACCGGCCCTACTTCGCCACCATCGAGAAGACCCGCCCGATCGACCTCAAGCTGGCCGCGCAGTTCGCCGGCATGAGCGTCGACGAGTTCGTGGCGCTCAATCCGGCGCACAACCGCCCCGTGATCGCCGCGAGCCGCAACAACGAGATCAAGCTGCCCTATGACCGGGTCGACAACTTCGTGCGGGCGGTCGAGAAGCACGACCGCGAGAACAAGACGCTGGCCACCTGGCAGCCCTACACGCTCAAGCCCGGCGAGTCGCTCGACGACGTCGCCCGGCGCGGCAGCGTCAGCACCGCCGAGCTGCTCCGGGCGAACAGCCTGGCTGCGCATCGCAAGCTGCTGCCCGGTACCCAGGTGATCGCACCGCAGGCATCGGTCAAGGACGAGCGGCTGGTCGAGTCGTTCGAGGGCCCGAAGGTCTACGAGCAGGTCACGGTCCCGGCCGTCTACCACCGCGCGACCAAGCGCGACTCGGTCGCCTCGGTCGCGGCGAACTACGACATCAGCGTGACGCAGCTGCGCGCCTGGAACGGCGGCGTGAAGAAGGTGTCGCCCGGCGCGAGCCTGCTGGTCCGCCCGGCATCGACGCAGACGGTGCTGACCACTGCCGACGGCGCCCGGCAGGTGGTGGCTCGGGCCGCGATCCCGACGTTGCGGGACGATCCGCCGGCCGCGCCCGCCTCGAAGCCGCCAGTGGCACCGGTCGCGGCGGCGGGCCGCGCACCCGCCCCGAAATCGAAGGCCGCGGCGCCCGCCCGCGCCCCGGCACCGGTCGCCAAGAGCCCCGCGCGCAAGCCCGCTGCGACCGCAGGTACCGCAGGGGCCTCGGTCCGGGCGGTGTACAAGGCACCGCCGAAGGCGCCCGCGGTGGCGCGGACCCAGGCTGCTCCGAAACCGGATCCGAAGCGCCCGCGTACCTGATCCGTCGGTGCCGCTGCGCGGACCGCGGCGGCTGCCGCGCCGCGCCGTGGCCTCAGTGCTCGGCGGCCGCCAGCAGCGTCCTGGTGTACGCCGCCTGAGGCGACGCGAAGAGTGCGAGCGTCTCGCCCGCCTCGACGACCTGTCCGTCCTTCATCACCAGCACCCGGTGCGCCATCGCATGGATCACCGCGAGGTCGTGCGTGATGAACAGGTAGCTCAGGCCGTACTTGCGCTGCAGCCCGACGAGCAGTTCGAGCACCTGCTGCTGCACCGACACGTCGAGGGCCGAGGTCGGTTCGTCGAGCAGCATCAGCGAGGGCTGAAGGATCGCGGCGCGCGCGATCGCGATGCGCTGGCGCTGCCCGCCGGAGAACTCGTGCGGATAGCGCGACAGCACCGACGCGTCGAGCCCGACCTCGCCCAGCATCGCGACGATCGCGTCGCGCCGCGCCCGCGCATCGAGCTCGGGCCTGTGCAGCGCGACGCCCTCGCCGACGATCTGCTCGATCGTCATCCGGGGCGACAGCGAGTTGTAGGGGTCCTGGAACACGACCTGCATCCGGCGGCGCAGCGGCCGCAGCGCCGCCTGCGTCCGCGTGTCGAGCCGCTCCCCGTCGAAGCTCACGCTGCCCGAAGGCGTGCCCGACGCGAGCCGCAGCAAGGTCATGCCGAGCGTCGTCTTGCCCGAGCCCGACTCGCCGACGATGCCGACGGTCTCGCCGCGCCGCACGCTCAGGTCGACGTCCTTGACCGCGTCGAACGGCTTGCGGGAGAACCACCCCGACTTGAACCAGAAGCGGCAGCCGACCCGCTCCGCACGCAGCAGCTCGGGCGCATCCGCAGGCAGCGGCTCGATCGAGCGACGGGGCCGGCTGTCGATCAGCTGGCGTGTATACGGGTCACGCGGCGCGGCGAAGAGCTCGGCCGTCGGGGCGACCTCGAGCAGATGGCCGCGGCGCATCACGCCGACCCGGTCCGCGAAGCGACGCACCAGCGGCAGATCGTGCGTGATCAGCAGCACCGACATGCCCAGCCTGCGCTGCAGGTCGTCGAGCAGCTCGACGATCTGGCGCTGGATGGTCACGTCGAGCGCGGTGGTCGGCTCGTCGGCGATCAGCAGCGACGGGCTGCAGGCGAGCGCCATCGCGATCATCGCCCGCTGGCGCTGGCCGCCCGACAGCTCGTGCGGATAGCTGTCGACACGGCGGCCGGGCTCGGGAATGCCGGTGAGCTCGAGCAGCTCGACGGCGCGCGCCCGGGCCGCCGAGCGCGACATGCCCTCGTGCAGCACCAGGGTCTCGCCGATCTGGTCGCCGACGGTGTACAGCGGGTTCAGCGCGGTCATCGGCTCCTGGAAGATCATCGCGATCTCCTTGCCGCGCACGCCGCGCATCTCGCGTTCCGACAGGGCGCCGAGCTCGCGGCCGGCGAACGTCACGCGGCCGCCGACGCGTGCATCGCCGGCGATGCGCAGCATCGCGAGCGCCGAGACGGTCTTGCCCGAGCCGGACTCGCCGACCAGCGCGAACTTCTCGCCGCGTCCGATCGTGAACGACACGCCGTCGACCACCCGCACCGGACCGCTCGGGCCGTCGAACTCGACCGTGAGCCCTTCGACCTCGAGCAGCGGCGTGGCGGCTCGGGGCGCCTCGTCCCGGGGCAGTGTGCTCATCGCCTCAGCCCCGCCGCGTGTCGAGGGCGGTGCGCAGCGCCTCGCCGATGAAGATCAGCAGCATCAGCGTGCCCACCAGCACACCGAAGGTCGACAGCGTGATCCACCAGGCGTCGAGGTTCGCCTTGCCCTGCGCGAGGAGCTCGCCCAGGCTCGGCGTCGACGGCGGCACGCCCAGGCCGAGGAAGTCGAGGCTGGTGAGCGCGAGGATCGCGCCGCTCATGCGGAAGGGCAGGAACGCGATCACCGGCGTCAGGCTGTTGGGCAGCACGTGCCGGCGGATGATCTGCCACGAGGACAGGCCGAGGGCCCGGGCGGCCGTCACGTACTCGAGGTTGCGGTTGCGCAGGAACTCGGCGCGCACGTAGTCGGACAGGCCCATCCAGCCGAACAGCGACAGGATCACCAGCAGGATCAGCACGCCCGGCTCGAACAGCGAGGCGAAGATCAGCAGCAGGTAGAGCTCGGGCATCGAGCCCCAGACCTCCATGAAGCGCTGGAACGCGAGGTCGATCTTGCCGCCGAAGTAGCCCTGCACCGCTCCGGTGATCACGCCGATCACGACACCGATCACGGTCAGCGCCAGGCCGAAGAGCACCGAGACGCGAAAGCCGTAGATCAGGCGTGCGAGCACGTCGCGGCCGCGGTCGTCGGTGCCGAACACGTTGACCGAGGACGGTGCGGCCGGATTCGGGCTGGGCGAGAAGTAGTTGATGGTGTCGAAGCGGTACGGATTGGGCGGATAGATCGCCCAGTTCCCGGGCGCCGCGAAGCGCCCGCGGATGAAGGGATCGAGGTAGTCGGTCTCGGTGCGGAAATCGCCGCCGAAGGTCGTCTCGGGGTAGGTGTTCCACAGCGGGAAGTAGGTGGTGCCCTCGTAGCGCGCGACGATCGGCCGATCGTTCGACAGCACCTCGGCGAACAGGCTGAGCACCACCAGCGTCGTGAAGATCCACAAGCTCCACCAGCCCCGGCGATCGGAGCGGAAGCGGCGCCAGGCGCGCTGCGCGGGCGAGCGGGCCGAGGTCGATGCCGGCGCGTCGGCGAGCGGCGCGCCCACAGGCGGCGGCAGCGACCCAGGCACGGGCACGGCGCTCACGAGGCGGCCTCGAACTTCACGCGCGGATCGACCCACACATAGGCGAGGTCGGTGATCAGCTTGGTGAACAGGCCGATCAGCGTGAACAGGAACAGCGTGCCCATCACCACCGGATAGTCGCGCTTCATCACCGATTCGTAGGACAGCAGCCCCAGTCCGTCGAGCGAGAACAGCGTCTCGATCAGCAGCGACCCGGTGAAGAACGCGCCGACGAAGGCGCCGGGAAAGCCGGTCACCAGCGGGATCAGCGCATTGCGGAAGACGTGCTTGTAGAGCACCGCGCGCTCGGACAGCCCCTTGGCCCGCGCGGTCAGGACGTACTGCCGCCGGATCTCCTCGAGGAAGGTGTTCTTGGTGAGCATCGTGGTGACCGCGAAGCTGCCGACCACCATCGCGGTGACGGGCAACGCGATGTGCCACAGGTAGTCCATCACCTTGCCGAGCGCCGAGAGCTGCTCGAAGCCGTCGCTGGTGAGGCCGCGCAGCGGGAACAGCTGCCAGAACGAGCCGCCGCCGAAGAGCACGAGCAGCACGACGCCGAGCACGAAGCTCGGGATCGCGTAGCCGGCGAGGATCGCGGTGGAGGTGACCAGGTCGAAGCGCGAGCCGTGCCGCACCGCCTTGGCGATGCCCAGCGGGATCGACACGAGGTACGAGATGAAGAAGGTCCACAGGCCGAGGCTGATGGAGACCGGCAGCTTCTCCTTGACCAGCTCCCAGACGCTCTTGTGATGGAAGTAGCTGGTGCCGAGATCGAAGCGGGCGAAGCGCTTGAGCATCTCCCAGAAGCGCACGTGCGCGGGCTGGTCGAACCCGTAGAGCTTGCGGATCTCCTCGAGCTTCGCCGGATCGACCCCCTGCCGCCCGCGGTAGGTGTTGTCGCTCGTGGCGACCTCCCCGGCCTTGTCGCGCCCCCGCATCTCCTGCAGCATCTGCTCGACCGGGCCGCCCGGCACGAACTGCATCACCGCGAAGGTGATGGTGAGGATGCCGAGCAGCGTCGGGATCATCAGCAGCACGCGCTTGAGGATGTAGGCGAGCATCTCAGTCGCC
>CAIUGQ010000497.1 GCA_903898725.1 uncultured Burkholderiales bacterium
CCTCGTCGTGCAGCCCCGCGGCGAACGCACCGTGCGCGACCAGCAGCAGCACCGTCTCGCCCGACTCGGCCCCGCTCGCCAGACCGACCGCGCGGCGCGCGGCGGCCTCGGAGGCGACCGGATCGCCCTGCACCACGTGGGCCTGCGCCTGCACCGCGGCGGCGAGCGCGCGCGACGGCAGGTCGACCTCGCCCTCGACGGTGGAGACGACGCGCAGCGCCTTGTCCGCGGCGCCGCGATCGACGAAGACCTGGCCGAGCATGCAGGTGTCGAGCGGGCTGCGCGTGAGCGAGCTCGAGGTGCGGCGGATCAGTTCGGTGTAGCAGGCCTCGGCCTGCTCGAGCTCGCCCTGCGCCAGCGCGATCTCGCCGAGCGAGCGCAGGCGCTGCGTGGTCGAGAGCTGCTCGAGCGCCTGGCGCGCCACCGCGAGCGCGCGCGCCGTCTGCCCCTGCTCCTGCAGCAGGTCGATCAGCAGGTCGTACGCTTCGCCCGAGGCCGGATGCAGGCGCACCGTCGCGCGCAGCCGCAGGATCGCCTCGTCGATGCGGCTCTCGGCGCGCTCGCAGTGCGCGAGCGCGACCGCCGCCCACGACAGGTCGGCACGCAGCTCGAGGGCGGTGTCGCAGACCTCGCGGACCTCGTGGAAGCGACCCAGGTCGATCAGTGCCCGGGCCTGCCAGCGCAGCAGCTCGAGCGAGCTGCCGCCCGCCTCGGCGGCGAGCCGGCGCGCATGCGCGAGCGTCGCCTCGGGGTCGCCGGCCTCGGCCGCCTCGAAGAGCGGGGCGTGGGTCGCGCGGCGGCGCAGCGCATGCTCGATGCGCGGCCCGAGCGCAGCGGCCGTCAGCGGCTTGAGCACGAAGCCGTCGGGCTGCCAGTCTCGGGCCGAGGCGACCAGCGAGCGCATCGCCTCCGCGCTCATCAGCAGGAAGGCCGCCGAAGGCGCGAGCAGACGGCGGGTGCGGACGTACTCGAGCACCTGGCTGCCGTCCATCTGGGCGCGGAAGTTCGCCTCGCACAGCACCAGGTCGAAGGCCTCGAACTCCATCATCCGGATCGCGCGGATCGGGTCGCCCGCCTGCTGCACCTGCTCGATGCCCAGGCCCTGGAGCAGGCCGCGGACCGCCACCCGGGTCGCCGCGTGCTCGTCGACGATCAGCGCCCGCACGGCCGAACGGTCGTGGGGACGCGGCGCGACGGAGGCGGACAGGACGGCGCTCATCCCGGCAGCATTCACGCGCGGGCGGTGCGCGGTCGAGCGGCACGGCACGGACGGTCCTTGGGCGTCGATGCGCGGCGACCTCTGTGAGGTCCCGGACCGACGTCGAGCCGCCGGTCGGCGGCTCCGGACCGCCGTCGGTGCCGACGCGCGGAGGGCCCCGGGCCAGGGGCCGGCACGCGGACGCCCGGCCCGGCCCGGCCCGGTCGGCCGGTCGCCGGTCAGCCGATCAGCAGCGCCGCGATGAACAGCCCGATCATCACGAAGGTGATGACCACCTTCACGACCGTGCCGATCAGCAGGCCGACCCAGGTGGCGAACCCGACGTGCGCGGCGCGCGCGGCATTCCGGTCGGCGAGGTACTCGCCGATCGCGGCGCCCACCAGCGGCATGAAGAGCAGCCCGATGAAGCCGGTGAAGATGCCGGCCACCGTGCCGATCGCGGCCCCCGCGACCGCGAGCGTGCTCGCGCCGGCCCGGCGCGCCCCGACCATCGCCGACGCATAGTCGGCCCCCCAGGCGAGCAGCATCAGCAGGCCGCAGACCATCACGGTCCAGCCGGTCACGCGGCTGAAGTCGTCGATCCAGGCGGCCAGCAGGATGCCCGCGAAGGCCAGCGCCGTGCCCGGCAGCGCGGGCAGGATGGTGCCCGCGACGCCCGCGACGATCAGCACGACGGCGACGACCCACAGCAGCGTGTCCATGCAGGACCTTCCTCTCGGTTGGCCGCGGCGCGGCCTGCGTTCCAAGATGGGGGCGCCCCCCGCCCCCGTCAAGCCTGCCGGGGCCGCGCACGGCGCCGCGCCGTCTATGATCGGTCGACCCCGCGCATCACGCGCCGCAGGAGACCGCCCTTGGACACCCCCCCTTCGCCCGGCCGCTACGTGCTCTACGGCGGCCTCGGCTCGCCGTATTCGATGAAGATGCGTGCCGTGCTGCGCTACCGCCGGCTGCCGCACGACTGGGTCCAGCTCGGCACGCCCGAAGGCCTGGACGTGCTGACCCTCGTCAAGGTGCCGGTGATCCCGGTGCTGCGCTTCCCGGACGGCCGTCACGCCAACGACTCCACGCCGCTCGTGCGCGAGCTCGAGCGGCTGCACCCCGGCGCGCGCTCGGAGGTGCCCGACGACCCGGCGCAGGCCTTCATCACCGCGCTGCTCGAGGACATGGCCGACGAGTGGGGCACCAAGGCGATGTTCCTGTACCGCTGGCTGCGCGAGCGCGACCAGCGCCAGACCAGCGATTGGCTGGCCTTCGACCGGCTGGCCGGCGAGGGGCTCGAGGCGATCCGCGGTCATGCGACGCGCTTTCGCGACCGTCAGGTCGGGCGCATGGCGCTGGTCGGCTGCACGCCCGCCAACGCGCCGCTGGTGGAAGCCAGTGCCGACCGGGTGATGGCGCTGCTCGAGGCGCACGTGACGGGCGAGCGCTTCCTGTTCGGCTCGCGGCCGTCGGTCGCCGACTTCGCATGGATGGGCCAGCTGTCCCAGCTCGCGAACGATCCCACCGCCTGCGAACACCTGCGCGAGCGCTTCCCGTTCGTGCTGCGCTGGCTGATGCACCTGGACGACGCCTCGGGCGTCGACGGCACCTGGCGCCGCCCCGAGGCGCCCACGTCGCCGGCGATCGCGGGCCTGCTGGCGATCGCCGCCGAGGTCTACTTCCCGTTCCTCGAGGCGAACGCCGCCGCGATCGCCGCGGGGCAGGACACCTTCGCGTTCGAGGCCTGGGGGATGCGCTACGAGCAGGGCACCTTCCGCTACCAGGTGCGCTGCCTGGCGGAACTGCGCGACGCCTACCGCTCGCTGCCCGCGGCGGCACGCGAGCGGGTGGACGCGGACTTGCCGGCTGCGGCGAGAGCGGCACTGGGCCGGGGCTGATCGCGCAGGGCGCGTCGAGCGCTGCGGGCAGCGCCCGCACACCGAGGCTCAGACGGCGGTGAGGGCTGCGGCGGCACCGTCGTCAGCACCGCGGCCACCCGGCGGATGGGTGACGATCGACTTCAGCGCCGGGTTCGGCGCGCGCAGGCGGGCGAGGTCCGGTCGCGGCCTCGCGAGCGCCGGGTCCGCGGCGAACGCCCGCTCCAGCGCTAGGGCCGCGCGCAGCAGCCCGGCCTCGCCGCGCAGCGGGCCGACGAGCTGCAGCCCGAAGGGCATGCCGCGCGGATCGGTGCCGGCCGGCAGCGCCAGCGCCGGCTGTGTGCCCAGCGTCACCACGTAGCACAGCGCCAGCCACTCGTAGTAGGTCCGCATCGCGCGCCCCTCGACCGACCCGGCGTAGAGCTCCGTCCACGGGAAGGGCGAGACCGGCGTCACCGGCGAGATCAGCAGGTCGAAGTGCTCGAAGGCCCGCGCGAACCGCGCGTGGATGCGCGTCTGCGCCAGATGCGCACGCGCGCGGTCCGCGAGCGTGATCGACGCCGCCATCGCGACGTTCGCGCGCACGTTCGGTCCGAGGGTCTCGGGCGCGCTCGCATAGGCCTCGGCGAACGCCGCGACGAAGCTCTCGGCGCGGATCGTGTCGAACGCGAAGTGCGCGTCGGCGACGTCGATCTCCAGCGGCTCGCATGCCGCGACCCACGGCCGGATCGCATCGATGCGCGCGCGAAAGGTCCGGCGGATCTCGGGATCGACCGCGCACACGCCGTCGAAATCCTCGGTGAAGCCGATGCGCAGCCGCGCGAGGTCGGCCTCGACGAGCGGGAAGAACGCGCCGGGCTCGCTGCCGTACGACAGCGCGTCGCCGGCGTCGAAGCCGGCGCAGGCCGAGAGCATCAGCGCGGTGTCCGACACGTCGCGCCCCATCGGGCCGAGGACCGAGATCGCCGACCAGCCGAGCGGCCGGCTGCGGTTGGCCACCAGGCCCGGCGACGGCCGCAGGCCGACCACTCCGCAGAGCGCCGCAGGGATCCGCAGCGAGCCGCCGGTGTCCGAGCCGGTGCACAGCGGCAGCATGTCGGTGGCGAGCGCCGCGGCCGAGCCGCCCGAGGAGCCGCCGGCGTTGAGCCGCGGATCGAACGGGTTGCCGGTCGCGCCCCACACCGGATTGCGGGTGTTCGCGCCCGCGCCCATGTCGGGCACGTTGGTCTTGGCGGTGACGATCGCGCCGGCCGCGCGCAGCCGCGCCACCAGGCTGTTGTCGGCCGCGGGCACATGGTCGCGCAGGCCGACGTTGCCGCTGGTCGACAGCAGGCCCTCGGTGTCGAGCAGGTCCTTCACCCCGAGCGGCAGCCCGTGCAGCGGGCCGAGCGCGTCGCCGCGCATGACCTGCGCCTCCGCCGCACGGGCCGCGTCGCGGGCACGCTCGAAGTCGGTCGCGGCGATCGCGTTGACCGCCGGGTTCACCGCCTCGATGCGGGCGATGCAGGCGTCCATCAGCTCGAGCGGCGAGACCTGCCGCCGACCGATCAGTGCGCGCAGCGCCACCGCGCCGAGCGCGACCAGCCCGTCGTCGCGCATGCTCATTCCGGCGAGATGCCGGCCTTGTGGACCAGCGCACGCATCTGCGGCAGCTCGCGCGCCACCCGCGCCTCGTAGGCCGGAGGCGGCTCGTGGGCGACCTCGAGACCGGCGCGCGTCAGCTCCTCGCGCATCGCCGGCGTGGCCATCGCGTCGGCGAGCCCCTTGACCAGCGTCGCGCGGACCGGCTCCGGCAGCCCGCGCGGGGCCACCAGCACGATCCACGCGGACAGGTCGAAGCCCGGGAAGCCGGACTCCGCGAGCGTGGGCACGTCCGGCAGCGACGCCACCCGCTTCGCGGTGGTGACCGCGAGCGCGCGCACGCGGCCGGCCTTGACCATCGGCACGGTGGGCACGTTGGTGTCGAAGGCGAGCGGCACCTGGCCGCCGACCAGGTCCTGCATCGCGGGCGCACTGCCCTTGTAGGGCACGTGCAGCAGGTCGATGCCCGCGGCCGACTTGAACGCCTCGCCCGCGAAATGCGACGAGGTGCCGACGCCGAACGACGCGTACGACAGCGCACCGGGCCGGGCCTTCGCGAGCGCGATCACCTCCTTCACCGAGGTGGCGGGTGTCGACGGATTCGCGATCAGCACCAGCGGGATCGCGCCGATGCCACCGATCGACTCGAAGCTGCGCACCGGATCGAAGGGCAGCTTCTGGCGCAGCGCCGGCAGCATCGTGAAGGTGGTGTTCGAGCTGAGCAGCAGGGTGTGGCCGTCGGGGGCGGCCTGGGCGACCGCGCCCGCGCCGATCGCGGTGCCGGCACCGGCCTTGTTCTCGACGATCACCGGGCGTCCGAGCCGGGTGGCGAGGTGCCGCGCCACGATGCGGCTCAGCGTGTCGGCCGCACCGCCGGGCGGGTACGGCGCGACGATGACGATCGGCTTGTCGCCGAGCGCGGCGCGCGCGGGCGCGAAGGGGGCGGCGGCGAGCGCGGCGCACAGCGCACGGCGCGCGCCATCGAGGGGTCGGTTGCGGTCGGTCATCGGGAGCCTCTCGAAGGGGACCGCGGACGGCGCGGCCGGACCGGCGCCGGGACGGCGGCACAGTGCAGTTCGATCGTCGACGCGAGCGCCTGCAGCTGGCGCTCGACGTCACGGGGGACAGGGCCGAACAGGCGCACGACGCCCAGCCCGCGCAGCGCCGACAGCAGCAGGTCGACGAAGGCATCGAGGCCGGGTGCCTCGCCCGCCTCGGGGAAGGTCGCGCGAAAGCGCCGGTGCATCGTCGCCGACACCGTGCGGCGGCGCGCGACGATGCGCGCCCGCACCGCGTCGTCGTCGACGCTGCCGAAGTACAGCGCCCAGGCGGCCAGGAAGCGCTCGGGCTCGTAGAGCGTCGACCACAGCGCATCGACGTAGGCCCGGGCCCGGCGGGGCAGCGGGAGGGTGGCCGACGGCCAGGGCACCGCCGCGCCGTCCTGCTCGAGGAGCAGACGCTCGACGACCTGCAGCATCAGCTCCGCCTTCGTGCCGAAGTGGTGCTGCAGCGCGCCGGGGGTGACGCCCGCCGCCTTGGCCACCTCGAACATCGACGCGCCGGCCACGGTGCGCGTGCGGACCACGTCGAGCGTCGCCGCGAGCAGGTGCTCGCGCGTGGCCGCGCTGCGCTCGGCGTGCGAGCGGCGCGGCGCGCGCACGCGGGCGGGCACGGTCGCGGGCACGGTCGGGGCTGACTTGGCGTTGGACATTACATGCATATTGTAAATGAACGCACCGGCACCCGGCGGGCCGCAGGCCCACCGGTCCGCCTCAGGCGAACGACAGCGACAGCGACCCGATCGGCCCGTAGTCCGCGACGAAGGCGTCGCCCGGCGCGACCGCCACCGGCACGACGCAGGTGCCGGTGGTGACGATGTCGCCGGCGGCGAGCCCCGGGCCGTGCACGCGCAGCTCGTTGGCGATCCACGCGAGCGCGGTCCGCGGATCGCCGAGCGCTGCGGCACCGGTGCCCTCGGCGACCGTGCGCCCGCCGATCGCGGCCCGCACCGGGTGCGCGGCGAGGTCGCGCACGCGCCAGTCGTCGGTGGTCGCCGGACCCACCACCAGCCAGCAGGCGCAGGCGTCGTCGGCGATGAGCTGCGCCGCACCGACGCTCACGAAGTCCGTGTAGCGCGAGTCGGGCACCTCGACCGAGGGATGCAGCGACCGGACCGCGTCCATCGTCTCCTCGAGCGAGTACGGCGCCTCGCGCATCGGCAGCGCGCGCCCCATCCGGAACGCGAACTCGACTTCCGCGACGCGCATCGAATTGCCCTCGAGCGGCACGACCGCGCCGGGCGCCAGCACGCGCTCGCGCAGCATCCGGCCGGCGATGGGTCCGTCGACGTTGATGTGGCGCTGGCCGGCGACGCTGGTGGCGGCGATCTTCCAGCCGACCACCGGCTGGCCGGCGCGCAGCGCGAGCGCGGCCTGCACGGCGTAGCCTTCGGTGCGGTCCGCGGGACGGCAGGCCGGCGGCAGCGCGTCGATGCGGCTGCGGGCGGACCAGTGTCTCCAGAGCAGGGCGGCGGCGTCGGAGACGGCGGCAGGGGTCATGGCGGGCGCATCCGGTGACGGTGGGGGCGACCGATGCTACGCGAGCGCGGCCGCCGGGTCCTGGACCCGCCCCGCATGCATGGAACGACCCGCCGCGACGACAGACCGCCCGCTTCGTGGCACCCTCGCCCTCCCATGCTCGTCTGGCTCCCCGCCTCGCTTCTCGCCGGCCTCTTCCAGGCCTGGCGCACCGCGCTGCAGCACCGGCTGCGCGGCGAGCTCACCGTCAACGGCGCGGGCCTGGTGCGCTACGCCTACGGCGCCCCGGTGGCGGTGGTGCTGGTGGCCGTCTACTTCGCGATGCTGGGCCTGGCCTTCCCCGCGCTCGACGCCGAGTACCTCGGCTGGTGCGCGGCCGCCGGCCTCGCGCAGATCCTCGGCACCAACCTGCTGATCCTCGCGTTCTCGTACCGCAACTTCGTCGTCGGCACCGCCTTCGCCAAGACCGAGACGGTCCAGGCCGCGGTGTTCGCCTGGCTGGTGCTGGGCGAGCGGCTGACCGGGCTCGTCGTGGCCGGCATCGTCGCCGGGGTGGCCGGCGTGCTGGTGCTCGCGCTCGGCGGCAGGAAGCTCTCGCCGCGCGAGATCATGGCCTCGCTGGTGCAGCCCGCCGCCCTCTGCGGACTCGGCACCGGCGCGCTCTTCTCGCTGACCGGCGTGATGGTCAAGCGCGCCACGCTGCACCTGACGATGCCCGATCCGGTGGCCGAGGCGCTGGTCACGCTGCTGGTCGTGCTGCTGCTGCAGACCGCGATGCTCGGCACCTACGTCGCGATCCGCGAGCCGGCGACCTGGCGCCGCGTGGCCGAGACCTGGCGCGTCTCCGGCCAGGTCGGCCTGCTGGCCGCGCTCGGCTCGGCCTGCTGGTTCACCGGCTTCGCGACCGCGCCGGTCGCGCTGGTGCGGGTCGTCGGGCAGGTCGAGGTGCTGTTCACCCTCGGCTTCTCTCGGCTGATGCTGCGCGAGCCGACGAAGTCGCACGAGGTGCTCGGCCTGCTGCTGGTGACCGCCGGGGTGGTGCTCGCGCTGCTCGGCGCGCTCGGCTGATCGACGCCGGGCCCGGGTCGGCACCGGGCATAGAATCGAACGACGACGCCGCCCGACGACCGCGGCCTTTCCGGAGACCCACCATGCTGCACCCCCAGGCCCGCGCGCTGCTCGACCTCATCGCCAAGAGCGGCATCCCGCCCACCCACACCCTCACCCCGGTCGAGGCGCGCCGCTTCTACGTCGAGCGCCGCCGCTTCACCCAGCCCGACGCGCCGGCGCTGCCGGTCGTGCGCGACCTCGTCGCCGACGGGCCCGCCGGCCCGATCCCGGTGCGCTTCTACCGGCCGGTCGACGGCGGGCATGCGCTGCCGGTGCTGGTCTACTTCCACGGCGGCGGCTGGGTGATCGGCGACCTCGACACCCATGACGTGCTCTGCCGCGAGCTCGCGCTCGGCGCCGGCTGCGCGGTCGTCTCGGTCGACTACCGCATGGGCCCCGAGCACCGCTTCCCCGCCGCGGTCGACGACTGCATCGCGGCCACCCGCTGGGTCCGCGAGCACGCGCCCACGCTCGGCATCGACCGGTCGCGGCTCGCGGTCGGCGGCGACAGTGCCGGCGGCAACCTCGCGGCGGTGGTCGCGCTCGCCGCGCGCGACGCCGGCGACCTGCCGATCGCCTACCAGCTGCTGATCTACCCGGCCACCGACCAGCGCCGCATCGCGCCCTCCCACACGACAAACGCGCAGGGCTACCTGCTGACCGCCGACTCGATGCGCTACTACCACGACCACTACATCGACGACCCGAAGCACGACCTCGACTGGCGCGCCTCGCCGCTGCTGGCCGAGAGCCTTGCCGGCCTGCCGCCGGCGCTGGTGCTGGTCGCCGGCTACGACCCGCTGCGCGACGAGGGCGTTCAGTACGCGCAGCGCATGACCGAGGCGGGATGCAAGGCGACGCTGGTGAGCTTCGAGCGGATGATCCACGGCTTCCTCCCGATGGGCCGCGCGATCGACGAGGCGAACGAGGCGGTCGCGCTGTGCGCGGCGGCACTCAAGCGGGGGCTGGGCGCCTAGGCGGCGGCGATGTCCGTTCCACCCGCGCCCGGCTCGCACGCCGGCGCGACATCGTCGCGCGCCCGCGCCACGCTGCTGGTCGCGCTGATCGCCTACGGGCTGGTCACGATGACGATCTGCCTGCCCTCGATGCAGGAGTGGGGCGCGATCCTCGCGGCGTCGCCCGGCGCCGTCCAGCTCACCTTCAGCGCGTACGTGCTCGCGTACGGCGCGCTGCAGCTCGTCTACGGCCCGCTGTCGGACCGGCTCGGCCGCCGGCCGCTGATGCTCCTGGGCCTCGCGGTCGCGGGCGTCGCGTCGGCGGCCGGCGCCTTCGCCACCGGCATCGAGGCCCTGGTCGCGGCACGCACGCTGCAGGGCGTGGGCTGCGCGGCATGCACCGTGCTCGGCCGCGCCGCGATCCAGGACGCGTTCGACGGCCCCGCGCGCACCCGCGTGATGGCCCAGGTCGGCATGGCGATGGGCCTGTGCCCGCCGCTGGCGACCGTGATCGGCGGCCAGCTCCACGCGCGCATCGGCTGGCAGGCGAACTTCGTGCTGCTCACGCTGCTCGCCGTGGTGCTCGCCTTCGCCACCGTGCGCGGCCTGCCCGCGGTCGCCGCGCGGCCGCGCGGCGACACGCACTGGCTGCGCGAGATGGGCGATGCGTTCGCACGGCTCGGGCGCGAACGCGCCTTCGTGCTCAACGTCGCCGTGCTGGGCCTGTCGGTGGGCGCGTTCTACGCCTTCCTCGCCGGCGCACCGCTGGTGCTCAAGGCCTACGGCGTCGGCCCCGGCGAGGTGGGCTTCTACGTGATGGTCGCGCCGCTGTCGTACGTGTTCGGCAACTTCCTGACGAGCCGCCTCGCGCGCCACGGCCATGACATGCGGATGCGCGCCGTCGGTCAGGCGCTGACGCTGGCCGGCATCGTCATCATGATCGTGCTCGCGCTGCTCGATGTGCGCACCGGCTTCGCGTTCACCGGTCCGCTGGTGCTCTTCGGCATCGGCCACGGCCTGCTGATGCCGCCGACGCTCGCCGCCACCGTCGGCCTGATGCCGGCGCTGGCCGGCGCGGCCGCCGGCATCGCCGGCGTGTCGCAGCAGCTCGTCGGCGCCGTCGGCGGCTATGCGGTGGGCTGGGTGCCGCAGGACGGGCCGGTGGGCCTCGGCCTGCTGATGGCGGCGTTCACGCTCGGGGCGATCGCGGCGCAGGCGATGCTGCCGGGGGCGCGGGGGCGCTGAACGCGCTGAAGGCGGATCGAGCAGGCCGTCGCACGCACGGGCAGCGCCGCCGTTTCAGTGACCCGCCGCGCGGTCCGTCACAATGTCGCCCGTGCCCCGGACCCCGCCTCGCCTCCTCACCCTCACGCTGCTGACCGCGCTGTCGGCGCTGACCCTGAACATGGTGCTGCCCTCGCTGCCATCGATGGCACGCGACCTGGCCGCGCGCGAATCGGTGACGGCGCTCGCGGTGTCGGGCTACATGCTGGCGTCGGCGGGGTTCCAGCTGGTGCTCGGCCCGCTCTCGGACCGGTTCGGCCGCCGCCCGATCATGCTCGGTGCCCTGACGATCTTCTCCGTGGCATCGCTGGGCTGCATGGTCGCGCAGGACGTCGCCGTGCTGCTGGCCTGCCGCGTGATGCAGGCCGTCGTCGTCGCGGGGACAGTCGTGTCCAGCGCGGTGATCCGCGACCGGTTCTCGGCCACCGAGTCGGCCGCCAAGCTGAGCGTGATCGCCACCGCCATGGCGGCGGCGCCGATGCTCGGGCCCATGCTGGGGGGCCTTCTTGACGTGACGCTGGGCTGGCGCTCGGTGTTCGCGCTGTACGCCGGTCTGGGCGGCGCGCTGCTGGTGCTGGCCTGGGTCGACATGGGCGAGACCCGCGCACCCGGGCGGCCCCCGCCGAAGTGGCGCGACTGGCTGGACCTGCTGCGATCGGCCCGGTACTGGTCCTATGTGCTGTGCACCGCCTTCTCGGTCGGTGCCTTCTTCGTGTTCGTCACCGGTGTGCCCTACGTGGGCGCGGCCACCTGGGGCCTGTCGCCCGCCGAAGTGGGCGTCGGCGTGGGGTCGATCACCAGCGGCTTCCTCATCGGCGCGGCCATCAGTGCGCGCCAGGCCCGCCGCCTCGGCATGGGTGTGCTGCTGCTGTCGGGCCGCGCGGTGTCGGTGACCGGAATGGCGGTGGCCCTGGCGGTGTTCGCGGCCGGGGTGTCGCACCCGCTTGCGCTCTTCGGGCTGACGGTCTTCGTCGGCCTGGGCAATGGGCTGACGCTGCCCACGTCCAACGCCGGCACCATGTCGGTCCGCCCCGCGCTGGCGGGCACGGCCGCGGGGCTGAGCGGCGCCCTGTCCCTGGCGCTCGGGGCGGTGCTGAGCACGCTGACGGCGGTGGTGGTCGAGCGCTCCGCCACGCCCGTCGCCTTGCTGACCCTCCTCATGGGCTGCACGCTGCTGTCGCTCGTGGCCGCGCTCGTGGCCATCCGCCTGGAGCGAGGCGCGTCACCCGGCGTCGGCTAGCCTGCGGCCACGTTCCCGCGGGAACGCCGCGACTCAGTCCGGATCGGCGCGCAGGAACGCCTCGACTTCCCGCGCGAACGCCTCCGGCATCTGGTCCGGCAGCGGGATGCCACCACCTTCGATGTCCACGATCCGCGCATCGTGCAGGTGCGCACACAGCGCCTCGGCCTGCGGCGCCGCGAACGGATCGGCCGTCGCGCGCAGCAGCAGCGTCGGCTGCCGGATGCGGTCGATCCGCGTCTCCATCGCGTAGGCGGCCACCACGTGATGGCCGGTGGCGGGCTCGCCGTGCGCGCGCAGCGCGTCGACCACGAAGGCCTGCAGCAGCTCGGGCCGATCAGCCGGGTAGTACGGCTGCCGCTGCGCCCAGAGCGACTGCAGGTGGCCACCGTCGGCATCGGGGTGCATCACGTCGACCGGAGGCGGCCGAAGCCGTCGCCGCTCGCGGCCCGCCGCATCGACCCAGGGCGTGGACGACAGCACCAGCCGTCGCACCCGATCGCCTCGGCTCGCGGCCATCTCGATGGCGACGACGCCGCCGGTGTGATGACCGACGAGGTCGACGAGGTCCACGCCCATCGCATCGAGCAGTGCATGCGCGGCCGCGGCCCAGCGCTCGATCGTCGGCGGCCAGGGCGGCGGCGGCGAGTCGCCGAAGCCCACCGTGTCCATCGCGATCGCGAAGCGATGCGCGCCCAGCCGTGGCAGCACCGCCTCGTACTCGAACCAGCTGCGCGGAGTCTGGTGCAGCAGCAGCACCGCGGGCGCAGCGGGGGTGCCGCAGGTGGCGACGTGGATCGGGCCGACCGCGGTATCGACGAAGCGGCGGCGAATCGGTGGGGTCATGCGCGGCGGGATCGTGCGGATCGAAGGCCGGTCGGTGTGCAGGCCACCGTCATCCTTCGGCCGCAGGCTCGTTCTCCGCGAACCGGTCGGGCTCGGTGGTGACGAGGATCTCGTTCAGCACCGTCGTCGCGTAGGTCCCGGCGCGCAGCGAGAACGTGAGCACCAGCCGGTCGGCCTGCGGCCAGTCCCACGACATGTCCGCCGGGCGCGCCACCAGGGCGCGGCGCTCCTGATCCAGACCGGCGTACTCCATGCCGCCGCACAGCGTCGCATGACGTTCGGCCACGCCGTTCTCCAGCGCCTGCGCCTGGTCGGTGGTGCTCACCCGCCCCCGTCCCCAGAGCGGCCCGGTGGGCACGCCCGCCTCGTCCATCACGTCACCGGGCAGGGTCCGGCCCCAGAGCCCCTGCCCGATCCGCAGCGCCAGCACCTCGTTGAAGACGAAGGAGCGCACCGCCGACAGGTAGAGACCCTTCTTCTTCGGGTTGCGCACGCGGGTCTCGCGCGCCAGCATCGCGCGGCCCTGCTCGACGTTGCCGCCGCCGTGGCCGAAGCGCTGCGCGCCGAAGTAGTTGGGCACGCCCTGCGACGCGACCGCCTGGAGATTCGCCTCGATGGCCTCGCGCGCACCGGTCACGTCACGCAGCACGATGCGGAACCGGTTGCCCTGCAGGTCGCCGGGGCGCAGCTTCTTCGCATGACGACCCTGGCTCAGCACCTTGAACTCCGGGTGCTCGAGCCGGGTCAGGTCGGGCGTCTCGCCCTTCGGCAGGTAGATGCTGAACCACTGGCGCGTGATCGCGTAGCGGTCCTTCAGGCCGGCATAGCCCACGTCCACGTCCTGCACCCCGGCGGCCTCGGCCAGCCGCTGCGCGACGAAGGCGGTGTTGGCACCGTTCTTCTCGATGTCCAGCCAGAGGTGCTCGCCCGCGCCGGAGGGGGGCTGCAGCGGCAGCTCGGTGACGATGAAGTCCTCGTTGAGGACCTTCAGGGTGGCGCGGGCGCCGCTGGCCGGATAGGCGTTGGGCCACTGCGGCAGGGTGGTGTATCGGGGGGTGTTCATGAGGGGGCTGACGGCACCGGCTGTGGATCGGGACAGGTCGCCCGGCCGGCCAGGGAGCGTCCGGACCGTGATTATCCCCCCGTCCACAGGCCTGGACGTGCGCCGACCGATCCGGACCGGACGCTCGAGGGCGGCCGGACCCCTGAAGGCACAATCCGGGCACACTGCCGTCATCCGACCAGGCCGGCTCGGGGCGAGGCCATCGGCTTCGAGTTGTCACCGACTCGGGAGATCGCGCATGCACAGCAACGACGACGTCTCCGACAGCGCGCAGCTGCAGACCCTCCGCGCGGTGCTGGACTGCGTCCCGTCGATGCTGGCGTACTGGGACACCGACCTGCGGTGCCGGTTCGCCAATCAGGCCTTCACGAGCGGGGTCGGTCGTGACGCGGACGGGCTCGTCGGCCTGTCGCTGGCCGACCTGCTCGGACCGGACCGGTTCGCCCTCGACGAACCCCATGTCCGCGCCGCCTTGCGCGGCGAGGCGCAGCGCGTCCAGCACATCGTGCCCGGACCGGACGGTGTCCGACGCCTGAGCCTGACGCACTATCGGCCCGACATCGTGGAGGGCCGGGTCCGCGGGGTCGTGGTGCAGATGACCGACGTCGGTGCGCTGGAGGTTCAGGGCCGGGACGCCGTCTTCTCCCGCGATGAACGCGGCGCGGTCCGTGAGCTCATCGGCACCGCCATCGACATCGACCGTCGCAAGCAGGTCGAGGAGGCGCTGCTCCGGAGCACGTCGATCCTCCGTGCGATCGGCGACACGACGGAAGACGTGATCTTCGCCAAGGACATCGAGGGTCGCCTGACCTATGCCAACCCGGCGACGCTGGCCGTGATCGGCAAGTCGTTGGACGACGTGCTCGGCCGCACGGACGCCGACTTCCTGATCGACACGCCCGCGGCCCGGCAGGTCATGGACAACGACCAGCGGATCATGGCGAGCGGGGTCGGCGAAGACGTCGAGGAGCAGGTGACGTCTCCCGACGGCACGCCGCGGACCTTCCTGTCGCGCAAGATGCCCTATCGGGATGCGGACGGGAAGGTGGTGGGCCTGCTCGGGGTGTCCCGCGACATCACGGAGCGCAAGCGATCGGAAGCAGCGCTCAGGGACAGCGAGGCGTTCAGCCGCCTGGTGCTCGAGAGCAGCCCCGACTGCGTGCAGATCCTCGATGCCGAAGGTCGGCTGGCGTTCATGAACCGCAACGGGCAGCGGCTCATGGGGCTCGACGACATCGAAGCGCTGCGGGGCGGTCTCTGGGAGCAGCTGTGGCCCGATGCCGAGCGAGGCCGCGTGCGCGATGCCGTCGAGCGCGGCCTGCGCGGGACCATGTCCCGGTTCACGGCGTCGTCCTCGACTGCAGGCGGCGCGCCCCGGTGGTGGGACGTGATCGTCGCGCCGGTGTCGGCCGGCGGGGGCGACCGTGCGCCGGTGTCGCTGATCTCGGTGGCCCGCGACATCACGGCGCAGACCGAGGCCGAGCAGCAGCTGCACCTGCGGGACCGCGCCATCGCGGCGTCCGACGCGGGGGTCTTCATCGTCGACCCGCATCTGCCGGACTTCCCCATCGTGTTCGCCAGCGAAGGCTTCGAACGCTTGACCGGCTACACGGCAGCCGAGGTGCTGGGCCGAAACTGCCGCTTCCTGCAAGGCCGCGACACCGACGCGAGCGCCGTGGCCCGACTGCGAGAGGCCGTCCATGCCCTCCGGCCGGTGCGCCAGGCGCTGATCAACTACCGCAAGGATGGAACGCCCTACTGGAACGACGTCGCGATCTCGCCCGTGACGGACGCACAGGGCCGCGTCACGCACCTCGTCGGCATCCAGAACGACGTGTCCGCGATGTATGCCCTGCAGGCAGCGCTGCAGGCCTCCAAGGACCGGCTGGCGATCGGTGTCGAAGTGGCGAAGCTGGCACTGGCCGAGATCGACTACGACAGCGGACTCAATCACCTGACGCCCGAGGCCGCCATCGCGTTCGGTCTGGGCGACGCAGCGCGGGCGGTGCCGCGCGAGCAGGTGCATGCGACGTTCCATCCGGACGATCGCGCGGAACTCGTGCGGCGGATCGCGGCGTGTCTCGATCCGGCCGGGCCCGGCGGGTTCGCGATGGACCATCGCGTCATCTGGCCCGATGGCACGGTCCGCTGGCTGACGGTGCGCAAGCAGGTGTTCTTCTCGGGAGACGGGCCGGCGCGCCGGCCGCGGCGTGCCGTGCTGGCCGTGCGCGACATGACGGCACAGAAGCGCGTCGAGGCGAGGCTCCTGGACAGCCTCACGCGCGTGCAGCTGGCGACGGAGGCCACTGCGGTGGGCATCTGGGAATGGAACGTCCTCGACAACACCATCCGCTGGGACGCGCAGATGTTTCGCCTCTACGGCATCCAACCAACGCCCGATGGTGTGCTGCAGTACAGCGACTGGACCGCTGCCGTCGTGCCGGACGAGCTGGATGCCCAGGAGCGGATCCTGCAGGACACGGCGCACCGGGGCGGGCACAGTCGCCGCGAGTTCCGCATCCGTCGTCGCGATGACGGTCGGGAGCGCGACATCGAAGCGGTGGAGGTGGCGCGCCGGAACGATGCCGGGACCATCGAATGGGTGCTCGGAACGAATCTGGACATCACGGAGCGCAAGGACGTCGAGCGTCAGCTGCAGCGCGCTGCCGCCGCCCTGACCGATGCCGACCGGCGCAAGGACGAGTTTCTCGCGACGCTGTCCCATGAGCTCCGCAACCCGCTGGCGCCGGTCGCGAATTCGCTGGAGCTGCTCAAGCGAGCGCCGGGGGACCTTGCGGTCATCGAGCGCGCGCGAGGCACGATCGAGCGGCAGCTGGCGCAGCTGGTCCGCCTAATCGACGACCTGCTCGACGTGAGCCGCATCACCCGCGACAAGCTCGCCCTCAAGCGGGAACGCACGTTCCTGTCGGACGTCGTGCACGATGCCGTCGAGATCTGTCAGCCACACTTCGACGCTGCCCGCCAGACCTTGAGCGTCACCCTGCCCTCCGGTCCCGTGCCCCTGCACGCCGATGCGGCGCGGCTGATGCAGGTCTTCGGCAACCTGCTGAACAACGCGTCCAAGTACACGCCGCCCGGCGGCCATGTGGACCTCGTGGCCGAACGCCTCGTGGCGGACGCCGGCCCCGGTCAGGTGGTGGTGACGGTGCGCGACAACGGCATCGGCATTCCGGCGGACAAGCAGGCACGGGTGTTCGACCTGTTCGCGCAGATCGACGCGTCGCGCGAGCTGTCGAAGGGTGGGCTCGGGATCGGGCTGGCGCTCGCCAGGCGACTGGCCGAGATGCATGGCGGCACCCTCGCGGTCCGCAGCGACGGACCGGGGCGCGGCAGCGAGTTCATCCTCACGTTGCCGGTGATGCAGGAGGCGTCGGACGCCCTCGTCGCAGCCGATGGCAACGGCGCTGCAGCGCGGACAGCAGGTCGGCGCATCCTGGTGGTCGACGACAACCGGGACAGTGCCGAGAC
>CAIUGQ010000498.1 GCA_903898725.1 uncultured Burkholderiales bacterium
ACCAGCAGCAGGTCGGCGAGGAAGCCGTCGCGGACGACACCGAGCTCGTGCCCGCGCATCATGATCTGGCCGCCGTACAGCGTGGTCGAGCGGATCGCCTCCATCGGCGTCATGCCGAGGTACTTCACGAAGAACTCCAGGTCGCGCGCGTTCTGGCAGTGCGGCGTGAAGGCGAACCCGTAGTCGCCGCCGGGCAGCACGCGGATGCCGCGCCGGTGCATCTTCGACAGCGACTCGAGCGCGGCGTCCCACTCCTCCTGGTAGCCCCATCCGACCGCGGTCTCGCGCGTGATGCCGAAGGGCTCGCTCTCGTTGAGCAGCGCGTACAGGATCGCGATGCCGGGTGCCACGAAGATGCGGTCGCGCGCGGCCTCCATCATGTCGAGCGTCTCGGCGTCGGTGAAGCTCGCGTGGTAGATCAGCTCGACGCCGTGGCGCAGCGCCTGCTTGACGCTGGCGGCCGAGCGCGCGTGGACGATGATGCGCTTGCCGCGCATCTTCACTTCCTCGGCCGCCGCGGCCACCTCGGCGTCGGTCATCCAGGTGGTGTGCGACCCGGCACCCGGCACGAAGTTGTCGCCCGACAGGTTCAGCTTGATGCTGTCGACGCCGTACTTGAGGAACATGCGCACCACGCGGCGCATCTCGTCGGCGCCGTTGACGTTGACCCCGAAGCTGAACTCGGGGAACGGCAGGTGCGGCAGCGTCTCGTCGCCGAGGCCGCCCGGCACGGTGATCTCCTGGCTGGCCGCCAGGTAGCGCGGGCCCTTGATCTGCCCGGCGTTGATCGCGTTGCGGATCACCACGTCCAGGCGCGGCTTGGCGCAGGCCGCGCCCAGGCAGCTGGTGAAGCCGGCCTGCAGGTAGCGCGCGGCCACCTTGGCGCACCACAGCACATGCTCCTCGAGCGGCATGGTCTGGATGCCGGCCAGCGTGGCGGCGTCGTTCCACGAGAAGTGCGTGTGGGCCTCGACCATGCCGGGCATCAGCGTCGCGCCGGCGCCGTCGATGACGGTGGCCGCGCTCGAGCGGATCGGTGCCGTGCTGCGGCCGACCTGGGCGATCCGGTTGCCCTGCACGAGCACGCTGCCCGCGTACGGCAGCGTCCCGCTGCCGTCGAGGATGCGCACGTTGGTGAAGAGGACCTCGTTCATGCCGACGCTCCTCAGGCCGCCCAGCGGGTGGCGTTGCGCGGGCGCACGGGCGGTGCGCGGTGGAACTCGCCGTCCTTCATCACGGCGAGGATCCGGGCCTTGTCCTGCAGGATCGTGATGTCCGAGAGCGGGTCGCCGTCGACGAGCAGGATGTCGGCGAGGCAGCCCTCGCGGATGTAGCCGATCGACTTGCCCATGCGCATCATCGGCCCGCCCCAGGCGGTGGCCGACAGCAGCGCCTCCATCGGGCTCATGCCGACGACCTTCACGAAGGTCTCGAGGTCCTTCGCATTGGTGCCGTGCGGCGTCCATGCGAAGCCATAGTCGCCGCCGGGCAGGATGCGGATGCCGCGGCGGCGCATCGCCTTCATGCTCTCCACCGCCGCCTCGAGCTCGCGGTGGTAGCCCATCTTCTTCGTGATCTCCGGCGTCAGGCCCCACTTGCCGGCGTGGTGGCTGGTGTTGATCAGCCAGGCCAGCCCGGGCGCGACGAAGTGATCCATCTTGGCGGCCTCGAGCATGTCGAGCGCCTCGTCGTCGGTGAAGCTCGCGTGGTAGATGACCTCGATGCCGAGCTTCACGCACTGCTTGATCGACCAGGTCGAGCGCGCGTGCGCGGCCACCCGCTTGCCCCAGGCCTTCGCTTCCTGGACGCAGACGGCGACCTCCTCCTCGGTGAACTGGCTCATCTCGCCGGGCATGCCGGTGATGGACTCGCCGCTGAGGTTGATCTTGAGCGAGTCGACGCCGTACTTGGCGAACATGCGCACGCAGCGGCGCATCTCCTCGGCGCCGCTGACGATCGCCCCGAACGCGAACTCGTGCTGCGGCAGGTGCGGCGCGGTGGTGTCGCCGAGGCCGCCCGGCACGGTGATCTCCTGGCTGGCGGCCAGGTAGCGCGGGCCGACGATGGTGCCGTCATTGATCGCGTTGCGGATCACCACGTCCAGACGGGGCTTGGCCGCCGCCGCGCCCACGCAGCTCGTCCAGCCCATGTCGAGATACTTCCGCGCGACCTCGGCACACCACAGGATGTGCTCCTCGGGCGGCATCCGCTGGATCGCGTCGAGGCTCGGCTGGTCGTTCCAGGAGAAGTGCGTGTGGGCCTCGACCATGCCGGGCATCAGGAACGCGCCCGCGCCGTCGATCACCTGCGCGCCGAGCACCGCGTGCGAAGGCTGGCCGTAGCCGGTCCGCGCGACGCGGCTGATCCGGTTGCCCTGCACGAGCACGTCACCGGTGAACGGCATCTCGCCGCCGCCGTCGAAGATGCGCACGTTGGTGAAGAGGACGTCGGCCATCGGGTGCTCCTGCTTCAGCGCTGACGTTCGAGGAAGGACCGCAGCGCGCGCTGCGATTCCGCGGGGCGTTCCAGGGTCGGCCAGTGACCGCAGCGCCCGAGGGTCTCGAGGCGCGCGTCGCGCAGCCGGTCGGCGAGTTGGCGGGCGCCGGACAGCGGCGTGACGCGGTCCTCGTCGCCGTTGACCACGAGCACCGGGCAGGTGATGAGCTCGGTGCGCGCGCCCTGCGCCTCGGCGAGCGCCAGACAGTTGCGCGCGAAGCCCTCGGCGTCCTGAGCGAGCACCGACTCGCGCACGTAGGCCACGGTCAGCGGCTGCTGCTCGCGGCTGCTGGGCGAGAGCGCGAACTCGGAGATGCCTTCGGCCGTCTCGAACAGGCCCTGGCTGCGGACCGTCGCGGCGCGAGCGCGCATCCCGTCACGCATGGCGGCTGCGGGCTCCCACAGCGCGCCGAACAGCGCCAGGCTGCGCACGAGGGCCGGCGACCTCACCGCCAGATGCTGGCAGATCAGGGTGCCGAAGGAATGACCGACGAAGTGCGCGCGCGCGATGCCCAGCGCGCCGCACACGCGCACGAGCGCGTCCGCATGCGACTCGGCCGACAGCGGCGCACCGTCGGCCACGGCATACGCACGGTGCGAGCGACCCGCGCCGGGCAGCTCGACGCGCACGCAGCGCCAGCGCGCGAGCGCGGGCAGCAGCGGCGTCCAGACGTTCATGGTGCCGCCCAGGCCGTGCACGAAGACCACCGCGTCGCCCTCGCCACGGGTGTCCACCGCCATCCGGTCGATCCAGACGATGGCCATCGGTCAGTCCCAGCCGGCTGCGGTGAATCGGTTCTCGATGGCACCGATGCCGTCGATCTCGACACGCACCACGTCGCCTTCTCCCAGCCAGCGCTCGGGCTTGAAACCCATCCCGACGCCCGCGGGTGTCCCGGTGGCGATGACGTCGCCCGGCAGCAGGGTGATGCCGCGCGAGCAGGTCTCGATCAGCGTGGGAATGTCGAAGATCATGTCGCGCGTCGAGCCGTCCTGGCGCAGCTCGCCGTTGACCCAGCCGCGCACGCGCGTGTCTCGTCCGTCGAGTTCGTCGGCGGTGACGATCCACGGCCCCATCGGGCAGAAGGTGTCGAAGCTCTTGCCGAGGTCCCACTGCTGATGACGCCTCTGCACGTCGCGCGCGGTGACATCGTTGACCACGGTGTAGCCGAACACGTGTTCCATCGCGTGCCCGCGGCGGATGTTCCGCCCGCCGCGGCCGATGATCACGGCGAGTTCGGATTCGTAGTCGATCTGCACCGACGCGACCGCCCCGGGCAGGCGGACCGGGTCGTGGGGGCCCACCACGCACTCGGCGAGCTTGCCGAAGACGATGGGCCAGGCGTCCGCCTCGGGCATCTGGCTGCGGAACACGCTGCCGGCGAGCTCCGCCGCGTGCGCGCGGTAGTTGCGTCCGACACAGAAGATCCCGCGGCGCGGTCGCGGCAGCGGCGCACGCAGCGTGATCGCATCGACCGGGAGTCGCGGGCCGGTGGCCGGTGGCAGCGGCTCGCCGCGCACCAGCAGGTCGACGAGGTCGAGCACGCCGCGCTCGGGTCGCGTCACCGCGAGCGGCGTCGCCTCGCGGCCGCATGCGGAGATGCTGCCAGCGTGGTGACGGCC
>CAIUGQ010000499.1 GCA_903898725.1 uncultured Burkholderiales bacterium
CCGGGCGGGCTGATCGAGACCGCATGGCTCGATCCGCGCACCGGCGAGCGGCTGCGTCCCGGCTGTCTGCGGTCCGACGGCGGGCCGCCGAGCCCGCGGCCGCTGGCACGCTGGCCGGCGCTGCTCGAGCCCTGGGTCGACGGACGATGGCGCGGCGAGCTGGAGATGCGCCCCTGGGCGGCGGCCTGCGCTCAGGTCGACCCCGGGCGGGCCCTCCGGGTGACCGGACTCGAGCCCGGCAGCATCGCGCGGGCGGCCCCCGGACGCGACGAGGTGGTGCTGCAGCTGCGGGCGGTCGGCTCGCAGGAGGCGCTGACCTGGCTGCTCGACGGCCGCTGGGTCGGGTCGTCGCCCGCGCGCTCGCCGACCCTGCGTCTGGTGCTGCACGCGGCGGGCGACCATGCGCTCACGGTGCTGGATGCCCAGGGTCGCTGGGAGCGGGTCGCGTTCAGCGTGCGCTGAGCGCGCTCACCAGTTCGAGATCGATGCGTTCGCGTACGTGTAGTGGTTCGGCAGGTCGAGATTCGAGTACGAGAACGAGACGCTGACCTCGAGCGCGGTCACCTCGTGCCACCAGGCGAGCGGCAGGAACACCGTGTCGCCCGGACCGGCCACCACCTCGAGCACCGGCACGCCCTCGGCATCCGGATAGCGCATCGGGTCCGGGTTCGAGAGATCGATCGGGCTGTAGTACTCGAAGTGGTTGTAGAGCCGCGGCGTGTGCAGCGGCGACACGAAGCGCCAGCGCTTGCTGCCCACGAGCTGCGTGTGGAACAGCATCAGCGTGTCGTGGTGCAGCGGCGTCACGGTGCCCGCCGGCCCCAGCCAGAAGGAACTGCAGGCCGCCAGGCGCGAGCGGTCGCAGATCGGCGGCAGCGTGCCGACGTCGTCGAGCAGCGGCGCGAAGCCGGGCTGGCGCAGGGCCTCGTTGTTGGCCGTCAGGTAGCAGTCGTTCGACGGTCCGCCGTCGAGCACCTGCCCGATGAAGTCGGCGAGCCGCACCGTGCGCCGATGGGCGAGCTTGTTGCGCTCGTACTGGCGATCGGCGTGCCGGTCGGCCTGGACCTCGACGTCGAGGTGCCCGAAGCGCTGCGCGAGCGTCCGCGGCTGCCAGCGCTGCATCGCCGGCCAGTCGTCGGCCACGCCCTCGATCACCACCGGCCGGCAGCCGCGCACGTAGCGCTCGATGAAGGCCTCGCGCGTGGGCTTCCGGATGCGTTCGACGGTGGTATAGGCCGGATCGAGCTCCCAGAGGCGCTGCAGGTTCGCGGCGACCGAGCTCAGCTTCGCATGCAGCTGCTGATGGCGGCGGGCGGCGGCGAAGATCGGATCGGCCTCGACGGCGGCAATCGCCATGCGGCACGCCTCGGCGGGCAGCCCGGTGGCGGTCATGGTGTCGAGCATCGAGGCGGGCGAGCAGTTGCGCAGCCGCTGCTCGGCGATCCACTGCAGCCAGTCCGCATCGATGCCGCGGCGGGGCGCATCGGTGGCGGGCTTGGCCTGCGTGTCCTTCTGATCCTGGGGCGTGCTGGCCATCGGGTGAACGGGGCAGTGTGGCGGGGCAGGGTGGCGGGGCAGGGTGGCGGGGCGCGGAACGGGTGCGGCCGACAATCGAGTGTCCCAGCACATCGGGGTCGGCTTCAAGCCGCCGCCTGCCCGGGCCGACCGGCGGAGCCCGCCGACGGAGGATGCCCCGAGCCGATTCGAGGCCGTCGGGGCACCGCACGCGCTGCCTCACCTGCGGCCGATGGCGTTCGCCCGAGGTAGAGTGCGGCGATCATGTACCGCGTGTTCTGGATCGAGGCACAGGCTGCCCGCAGCGAGGCGTTCGGCGCCGACGCACTGTCGGCCGCACTGGCGTTCGCCGAGTCCCTGCGCGCCCGTCGGCGGGCGGGCGAAGCCGTCTCGTTCGTGACGATCGCCTCCGAGGATCCCGCGCAGGTCGGGGAGTCGGGTGCGGCCGATCCGCGGGCCGACTACGACTGGGTCAAGCGGCGCCCGCCGCTGCGTCGC